>RFPF01000272.1 GCA_009926295.1 Planctomycetia bacterium | reverse complement strand
CACGGCGGCACATGCTCGTGCGCGACGCCGATGCGACGCGTCCGACCTGGTCGATCGTGGGCGGCAAACTGACGACCTGCCGCAGCCTCGCGGAGCAGTCGGCGCGGGAGGTGCTCGGAACGCTCGGCCTGCCGGTGCGTGCGACCTCCCGGGAGCGGCCGCTGCCCGGCAGCCTGACCGCCGCGCAGGCGGCTGCCTGCGCGGTCGAAGTGGGGGGCCTGGTCCGCGCTGCCGGCGTGGCACCAGACCGGGCCGAGGCCGCGGGCAGGGCGGTCGTCGCGCTGTTCGGGTCGCGGGCGCGCGCGATCGCCGCGGCCATGGACGACGTGCCCCGTGCCGTGCCGCCGCTGGTTGCGGGCACCGATCTTCCCACGGCCGCCGTCGGGTTCTGTGTGCGCGAGGAGTGGGCGGCGTCGCTCGAGGATCTCGTCGAGCGGCGGCTCATGCTCTCGTTCGCCGAGACGCTCTCGACGGCCACGCTTTCCGCGTTGACGGCCGAACTCGTGCGGCTGGGGGCATTGGCGGGCGAGCGGGCCGGCGAGGAGACGCGCCGCTGCGCCGCGACGCTGCGGGAGCGGTATGGCAAACGCGTGATCGACGAGGAGGAAGCATGACGCACCGCGAAGCCACCGGGAAGAACCGCGTGCTGGCGCTCGACCAGGGCACCACGTCGAGCCGCGCGATCCTGTTCGACCGCCGCGGGCTGCCGACCGCGACGGCCCAGGAGGAGTTTTCCCAGCACGTGCGTCCGGCCGCGGGCGGCGTCGACCTGGGAATCGTCGAGCACGACCCGGAGGACATCTGGCGCACGCAGCTCGGCTGTGCGCGCCGCGTGCTCGCCGAGTCGGGCACGCCGCCCGAGGCGTTGGCGGCCATCGGGATCACCAACCAGCGCGAGACCACGATCCTCTGGGAGCGGGCGACCGGCAGGGCGGTCGCGCCCGCCGTCGTCTGGCAGAGCCGGGTGTCGGCCCCGATCTGCGCCCGCCTCAGGGCGGCGGGGATCGAGGACGAGGTGCGGCGGCGCACCGGACTGCTGCTCGACCCGTACTTTTCGGCGACGAAGATCGTGCACCTGCTGGAGACGGTTCCCGGACTGCGGGCCCGCTGCGCCGCCGGCGAGGTGCTCTTCGGGACGGTCGATTCGTTCCTCATCTGGAGGCTGACCGGAGGCCGCGTGCACGCGACCGATCCCACCAACGCCAGCCGTACGCTGCTCTACGACATCGACCGGCGGGAGTGGAGCGACGATCTCTGCCGCCTGTTCGACGTGCCGCGGGCGATCCTGCCCGAGGTGAGGCCGTCGGCAGGCGACTTCGGCGCGACCGACCCCTCCGTGCTCGGTGCGGCAGTGCCCATCGCGGGCTGTGCCGGCGACCAGCAGGCGGGTGGCTTCGCCCAGGGTTGCCTCGCGGCTGGGGATGCAAAGTGCACGTACGGCACCGGCGCCTTCCTCGTCTGCTCGACGGGGCCGCGGCACGTGGCCAGCGATGCGGGGTTGCTCACCACGCTGGGATGCGCCGCGGGATCGGCACCGAATTACCTGCTCGAGGGATCGGTGTTCGTGGCGGGCTCGTGGGCTGGCTCCGCGACGGCCTCGGCATCATCCGCCGTGCCGCCGACGTCGGTCCGCTGGCGGCGAGCGTCGCGGACGCCGGCGGCGTCGTGATCGTGCCGGCGCTCACCGGGCTCGGCTCGCCGCACTGGGATCCGCATGCGCGCGGCCTGATCGTGGGGATCTCACGGGGAACGACCGCCGCCCACATCGCCCGGGCCGCGCTGGAGGCGATCGCGTTGTCGGTCGGCGACGTGGCGGCGGCGGCGGAGCGGGACGCCGGAGCGCCCCTGCCGCGTCTGCGGGTGGACGGCGGGGCCACGGCCAACGACCTGCTCATGCAGATCCAGGCCGACGTCCTCGGCCGCCCCGTCGACCGTCCCGCGGTGCTCGAAACGACGGCGCTCGGGGCCGCGCTGCTGGCCGGCACCGCGACCGGCTTCTTCGCCGATGCCGCGGCGGTGGCGGAGGCCCGCCGCGTCGCCTCCTCGTTCGAGCCGCGCGTCGATGCGGCGGCCCGCAGCCGGATGCTCGACCGCTGGCACGATGCCGTGGGCCGGTCGCTCCACTGGGCCGCAGAGTGACCGGGGGGCGGTGCTACCGTGTGAGCGAGTCGCTCGTGGTCGGTCGCTCCGCGATCACGACTCGGGCGGTGTACTGCTGCGGGTTCGCGGCGAACGCGGCCCGCGTCTCCGGCGAAGAGAAGAGATACGTCCGCGACTGGTACGACACCCCGTAACGCCGCTGCCCGGCCACCTGGCGGCCGGAGTCGCAGGCGAGGACGGGATCGTCGCCCGACAGGGCCGGGGCGTAGGCGTCGGGGTTGGCGAGGAACGCCCGCTGCTGTTCTGCGCCGGCGAAGAGGTAGGTGCGGCCGCGGTGCCTCGCGCCCCACTGGGCCCGGCCCTCGACCCACTCGCCCTTGTCGACGAGGCTCACCGGGCAGTAGCCCTCGAGCCCCAGCGGCATCGTGCCCTGGGGGTCGGAGGCGGCCGGCGGCTGTGACGCAGGCGTGGGCGTCGAGGCCTGGGCCGCCACCGTGGGGCCGGCCGGAGGCTTCGGTTTTGAAAAGATCGTGAACGGTTTCTGCAGCGCGGCGAAGAACGAGGCCGCCGGATTCTTCGCCGCCGGATCCGCCGGTGCGGGCGGCGCCGGAGCCGCCGCCGATCCACCGCCGGGCGGCGCAGCGGGAGCGGCCGCGACGGTGGCAGCCGCGGTCGTGTCGGAGGCGTTCAGCCACGGTGCGAGGTTCGTCGCCGGCGCCGGCGTCGGCTCGAGAGTTGGTCGCTGCCGGATCGTGGCGTCGACGGCATTGGCGGGACCGAGCGGCATCGGCCGGGTGGCCGACTCCGCCTGCCAGGCCGGCGGCGTGGCGGCGAGTGCGGGCTCCTCGAAGCCGGAGGAGTCGGCGATCGCCGGCGGGGCGGCCTGGGTGACGAAGTCGGACTGGTCGCGGGTCACCGCAGCGGCGACCACCGTGCCCGCGGTCGAGCCGTTCGTCGCCTCCTGGCTCGCGCGGCTCACGGCCGCCACGAAGCCGGCGGTCGTCGCAGGGCAGTCGAACCGGGTGAGCAGGCGATCGTGTGCGTCGATGATGCATGCCGATGGCACACTCGTGACACCGAGGCTGCGTGCGGTGGCGGGGTCGGCGTCGACGTCGACCTGCACCGGCTCGAAGCAGGCCGTGAGCAGGGCCACGGTCTCGGCTGCGGGAAACACGTCGCGTGCGAGCGCAGCGCCCGATTCGCTGGCACAGGCGGTGAACACCACGAGCACGGGGCGATGGCTCACCCGCGATGCCTGCCTCGCGGCCGCGAGATTCGCGTGCCACGGCACTGCGGCTCCAGCCACGAGCGTGGCCGGCGTGGTGGTGTCGACGGCCGCCGACAGCGGAGCGCCGGTGGCCAGCCAGGCTCCAAGGGCGGCGCCGGCGAGCGTGACGATGCGAGATGGCGACAGAGGCGAGCGGCCGGTGAACATCGGTTTGACTCCGGCTGGGACCGGTGAACGAATTCGGGAACGCGTGTGGGGCCGCCCCCGTCGGTCCGGCCCTCGCCAAGATGTATCGGTCGGAACGGTCGTGCGAGTCGCATCGAAATGGAGGCCGAACCACGTCGCGGAACCCCCGTGGTTCACCCAGATTTCCGTGCCTGCCCGAGGTCGAGCCTCCGGAGCCTGCCGGGAGCCCGTGCCTTGACATTCCCGGCGGCCACTTGGATACTTTCATGGGTTGAGGGAACCACGGTTTCGGGCTGCGGCAGGTCGCTCCCGGGATGCGGTGGTTCGGCCGATGTTGGTGGGACCAGCACTGGCTTGAACGTTGGTCGGAATTGTTCCCGAGTTTTTCTCAGTCGAACGATTCCCACGGGTGCTCCCCGTCTCCGCGGTCGAGGTTTCCTGCTTGTGCGGGCGGCCGGCGGTGGTGCGAGCGTTTTCGTGGGTCGAGCTTCGGCTCCCGCGGTTGCGGGCTCGCATGTTCGGTCGGCTGGGTCCTGGCGACCAGGTCCCGTTCCGACGGCAGCGAGCCGGGGCGGCGGAAAGTTCTGTGATCTTCCGCCGCCGGCGGACGCACGGCTCGTGATCCTTTTCTTGAGAGTGTCTTGATCCATGTCGAAGCGGAGACGGTCGAGAGGGCGTTCGGGGTTCGGCGGTCCGGGTGGCCCGGGTGGCCCAGG
>RFPF01000271.1 GCA_009926295.1 Planctomycetia bacterium | reverse complement strand
CGCGGATTGGTCGCATCCATCGTGATCACCACGTTCATTGACACCGTTTTACCCCTTGCCGGCATTGCAGGCGCCGCCCCCGGCGGTGGTCCGACCGAGGCGTTCGCCATGCAGGGCCGGTATCGGGGCATGCCCGGATGCCCGCCGCGCGAGTTCCGACGGCGTCCGGCCGCCCAGAGCACCGCGGCGGCGTTCAGGACGACGATGTCGCGCCGCGGCCCGGCACTGCCCGCGAGCACGTCGCGGATCGCCCGGCCGCTGTCGGCCGGCCCCTCGACGGAGAGTGCCGCGAGCATCGCCCCCTCGTGCGTGGCGATGCCGAAGTCCTCGGGTGACCAGCGAAAGTGTCGCGTGCCGGACGCCGAGACGTCGATGACGTCGGTCGGGCCGAACAGGCTCACCTCGTCGAACGCCCGCGCGGGATCACCGGCGATCGTTCCGGAGACCACCAGCACCCGTCTGGCGCCGAGAGCGAGCGCCGTGGCGGCCACGGCCTCTCGCACCCCGGGACGACCGACCCCGATCACCTGCACGCCGGCCCCGGCGGGATTGCACAGGGGCCCCACGAGATTGAACACGGTCGGCCGGCGGAGCGACCTTCGCAGCGGCCCGACGCGGGCCATGGCGGGATGGTGCGTCGGTGCCAGGCAGAAGCAGAGGCCGATCTCGCACAGGGCCCGGCACGACACGTCGGGCTCGACGTCGATCCGCACGCCGAGCGATTCGAGCACGTCGCCCGAGCCCGTGCGGCTGGACACCGCCCGGTTGCCGTGCTTGGCAACCGGCAGCCCGGCCGCCGCCGCCACGATCGCCGCGGCCGTGGAGATGTTGAAGGTGCCCGATCCGTCGCCGCCGGTGCCACACGTATCGGCGACCAACGGCAGGTCGTGCCGGATCGGACGCATCCGTGCGCGAAGAGCGTCGGCCACTCCGGTTATTTCAGTCGCTGATTCGCCGAGATCGGCGAGTGCCACGAGCCATTCACCGAACGCCTCCGCCGCCAGAGTGCCGTCGAGCATGCCCGCGACGATGTCGGCGGTGTCTTCGCGAGACGTATGGACCCCATCCCGCAGGGACGCGACGCATTCGGCCAGCAGGGATGACGTGTCTGGGTGCCTGGTCACGGAAACGTCGGGCCTGTGGCGGGGTGTCGTGCCGGAACCGTCCGGATTCGGGTACCATTCCAGAGTACCACCGGAGATCGACACTCTGTGCCCCGCAAGGTGATCCTCGACGTCGATCCGGGCATCGACGACGCCGTGGCGGTCGCCATGGCGCTGTTCGACCCCCGACTGGAGGTGTTGGCCGTGACGGCCAGCGGCGGCAACGTCGCACCGGAGCAGGCGACGGCGAACCTGCAGGCGCTCGTGGGCATCCTCGACCCGCCCCGGCTGCCCCGGCTCGGCGCGGCGCCCACCGACACGTCGTGGCCCGCGAAGCCGTTCAACATGCACGGCGCCGACGGGCTCGGCGGCATCGACCTGCCGAGGGCGCGGCTGCACGGCGGCCACGCCTCCGAGAAGGTGATCTGGGAGACGTTCCACGCCCATCCTAGGGAGGTCACGTTCGTCGCCCTCGCACCGCTCACGAACCTTTCCCGGGTGCTCGCCAGGGATCCCGCGATCGTCGAAGTCGTCGGTGAGGTCGTGGTGGCCGGCGGCACCGCTCACGGCGTTGGAAACGCCACTCCCGCGGTCGACTTCAACTTTTACTGCGATCCTCAGGCGGCACGGCACGTCGTCCGCGAGCCGATGGCGAAAACGCTCGTGCCCCTCGACACGACCGGCCACGTGACGTTCGGCTTCGACCTGCTCGAGCAGCTGCCGCGGGAATCGTCACGGGCGGGGGCGATCCTGCGGGCCATGCTCCCACACGCGTTCCGCGCGCACCGTCAGCTGCTGGGGAGCGAGGGAATCAGCCTCCACGACGTCGTGGCGCTCGTCGCGGTGACCAACCCGGAGCTGTTCGAGCGGTCGACCGTCGCTGCCGACGTGGAGACAGGGGGCGAGCTTACGGCCGGGATGCTCGTCGTCGACCGGCGGACCGTGCGGCAGTGGCGGCCGAACCTCGACCTGCTCACCGCCTGCGACACCGCCGCCGTCAAGGATTGCATCCTCCGGGGCCTGGCCGCCGCGGGCGCCGGCACGTAGGCGGGCGATCCAGCGCGGGCGGCTTCCGCGAGATCATTCGTACTGATCGCGACTCGCGACGGGCATCTGCAGGGTGAGCCTCGTCTGATCGCGAAACACGACCACCGTGACCGTGCTGCTGGTCGGGGTCATGCTCACAAGGCTCACGAGGTGGTCGTCGTCCTCGACAGGCACGCCGTCGAACTCGACGATCACGTCGTCGATGCGGATGCCGGCGGCGTCCGCGGGCGCCCCCCGCGTGACCTCCTTCACATGGGCACCGACGGCCCGCACCATCCCCAGTCCCTGCGCCGCTCGCTGCGAGAACGAATTGTCGAGCTTCACGCCGAGATAGGCCCGCGCCACGGTGCCGGTCTCCACGAGCTGCCGGGCCACGAACACGACCATTCGGATCGGGATCGCGAAGCCGATTCCCTCGCTGCCGCCGGAATTGCTGGCGATGCAGGTGTTGAGGCCCACGACCTCGCCGCGCAGGTTCACCAGCGGCCCGCCGCTGTTGCCCGGATTGATCGCGGCGTCGGTCTGGATGAAGTCCTGGAAGCGAACCCCCTCCTGCCCGAGTTCGAGGTCGCGGCGGCCGAGCGCGGACACGATTCCGAGCGTCACCGAGTGGGAGAGGCCGAAGGGGCTGCCGACGGCGAGGACGGCGTCGCCGATCTGGGCGGGATCGTCGAGGGCGAGCCGGGCACGGGGCAGGTCGTCGCCCTCGATCTCGAGCACCGCGATGTCGGTGGCCGCATCCGACCAGAGTCGCATCGGCCTCAGTTCGCGGGAGTCGTCGAGCCGGATCGTGATGCTGTCGAGATTCGCCCGATTGACGACGTGGCGGTTGGTGATGACCACGGTGCGGCCCGCAACCTCCACGATCACGCCGGAGCCCGTCTCGTCCTCGCTCGCCTTGCCGTTCCTGGGCCGCAGTGCCGGCCTGCGGGCGTCGATGTGGACCACCGTGGGGCGGATGAGCTGAGCCAGCCGCCGGAACTGCATGCTCTGTCGTTCCAGAATCTCGGCGTCCCGCTGCACCTGCGCGTAGAGTTGCTCCCGGCCCTCGGCCGACAGCCGAGAGGCCTGCATCGGGTCGACACGCGGGCCGGAGCGGGGGGCGATCCGTGCCATCGGCGGCACCGGCTCCTCGGCGGCGGCGATCCCGGCTGCCGTCGCCAGCAGGGTCGGGATCAGGATGCGACTCGGCAGCCAGCGGCCCCGGGAGGCGTGGAGCGTTCGGAGCATGGTCTGGTCACCATGGGGCTGCGAGGACTGATGCCACCCTCAAGCATACCCCACGGCCGACGTTCGGTGGCGACCGGGAGGCTTCAGGCGTCGATTTCCAGATCGCCGGCCGCGATGTCCTCCCGGGATCGTTCCCGGTCGGCCGGTCCCGATCCAGCCCGTTCCGACTCGCGTTGGCATCCGATGCACATCGTCGCGTACGGCAGGGCGTTGAGCCTCGCCATCGGGATTTTTCCGCCACAGTACTCGCAGGTGCCGTAGTGACCGGCCCGCATCCGCTCCAGCGCGTTCTCGATCGAGGCCAGTTCTCGGCTCTCCACCTCGGCCAGCTGCGAACTGATCTCGTCGTGGGATGAATCGAGTGCCGCGTCCACCAGGTCGCCGGGCGACTCGCTGCGCAGTTCCCGGAGCAGGGAAAGGTCGCCGGCGAGGGCGCTGCGAAGAGCATCCCGCCTGCGAACCAGGATCGACCGGAGATTCAAAAGCGCGTCTTTTCGTGCCATGGTTGCAACTCCAAGCCCCGCGTCGAAGCCGATTTCGGTTTCGTCCGCCATCGGGGCCGCAGCAAATACTACGGCCCCCGCGGAACTTGGTTCATTCGCCTGAAATATCCCCGCTTCTCTATCGAGAAAACGGGCAAAACAGATCATGTCAGTTGGTCGGAGCCCGAAAGTTCCCCCAAAGTTCCGGGCCTGCCGTCCTGAGTGGGCATTTTTCAGGGCCCGCGGCCCCGAAAACACCACACGGACCCGTCTTCGGAGGCGAGCACGACTCGCCCGGCTGCACAGGCCGCCCCGGCCGAAAACCCGCCCCCCGCGTCGAACTCCCAGGCGACGTCCCCCGTGGCGACGTCGAGGGCGGCGATCCGCCCGGCCGAGTC
>RFPF01000028.1 GCA_009926295.1 Planctomycetia bacterium | reverse complement strand
GCTTGCCTGCATACGCCGGCTCAATGGTAGGGGCAACCCCGAGCCTCCCCGTTTTTCCAGTCGAGCCAGTTGAGGAGGATCGGGACTGCCCATGCCCTCGAGCCGGGCTATGGGAGCGAGCGCAGCCAGGATGGCGAAGCGAAGCGGACATGCAGAGAGCCGAGGCCTGGAGGGCCGAGGCGAACGTCCGGCGAGCGGGGCTGGGCAGTCACGAGCCGGCGCGTCTGTGGTGAGGCAAGCACAGGCTGAAGCCTGTCTTACTTCGGGCGGAAGGTCGCGCCGTCGAGATCATGGGCCTTCATGAGCCGGTACAGCGTGCCGCGGGGCAGCTTCGCGTCCCGGGCGGCCGCCGAGACGTCGCCGTGGTGCCTGGTGAGCAGTTCGGCGAGATACTGCTTCTCGAACTTCGCCACGTGCTCGGCGCGCCGGGCGAAGAAGCCGCCGTCGCCATCCGCCGCCGGCAAACCGCGGCCCGCCGCCGCGACGACCTCGTCGGGGAGGTCCTCCACGTCAGGGGTCGCCGAGCGAGTAAGCGCGACAGCACGGCGAACCACGTTCTGCAACTCGCGCACGTTGCCGGGCCAGTGGTAGCTCTTCAGCACCTGGTAGGCATCGAGTGACAGTCCGCTGACAGGCTTGCCCATCTCCTGCGCCGCCCGATTGGCGAAGTACTCGGCGAGCAGCCCGACATCGTCGCCACGATCCCGCAATGGAGGCAGATCGATGCGCACGACGTTGATCCGGTAGAGCAGGTCGCGGCGAAACTCGCCCCGCTCCACCATGGCATCGAGGTTTCGCGATGTGGCCGCGATCACCCGCACGTCGACGCCCGTCTCCTGCCGCGCCCCCACGCGGCGCACCCGCCGCTCCTGGAGCACGCGCAGGAGCTTGGCCTGGAGCGCGAGCGGCAGTTCGCCCACCTCGTCGAGAAACAGCGTGCCGCCGTCGGCGAACTCCACGAGCCCCATGCGGCGGGAATCGGCGTTGGTGAACGCGCCCTTCTCATGGCCGAAGAATTCGCTCTCCATGAGCGCATCGGGGATCGCGCCACAGTCCACGGGCACGAAGGGGGCGTTGGCTCGCCTGCTGCGCTGATGAAGCGCGCGGGCGACGAGTTCCTTGCCGGTGCCCGTCTCGCCACTGATCAGCACGTCGACGGAACTCGCCGCCACGCGATCGATGATCGAATAGACCTCGCGCATCGCGGGACTCTCGCCGAGGAATCCTTCGAACGTGTACGGCCGCTCGACCGCCCGGCGGAGCACCTCCGCGGCATCGCGACGCCGTGCGGCCGTCAGGAGCCGCGCGATCGCGTCCTCGAGGTGCTCTTCCGCATGGTCGAGCTCCAGATAGTCGCCGACCCCTGCCCGGAGGCACTGCCTGGTGGCAGCCACGGTCGGATGGGCATCCACGACCACCAGCGGCAGCTCCGGGTCGGCCGAACGCACGACCGCCGCGAGCGGAGCGGCCTCGTCCGCCTCCCACGCGGTGACGATGCCGATGTCCCAGGCATCTCGCTCGATCGCCCGCGCGGCCCCCGACACGGAACGCTCGACTCGGAGATCCATCGGCTGCAGTCGGGCCACGAGGCTGGAGTACGGCAGGCCGGCGGCACCACGGGCGTCGACGACGAGGATCCGGGGTTGACGCATGGTGGTTGGATTCGGGGCCCGCCGGCGGCATTATGGCTGCGACCCCCGACAGCGTCATCCGGCGCTGGTACATTCGGCGGATTCGACCTTTTTTCGAATTTTTCCAAAGCGGACAGGAGCCTCGCCATCCATGGCCATCGACCCGTACGCGGCGTGCCCCGGCGGCACCGGCAAGAAGATCAAGTTCTGCTGCGCCGACCTGACCGGCGAACTCGAGCAGATCGATCGGCTCGTCGAGGGCGACCAGGTCTCGGCCGCGCTCGAGCAGGTCGATCGACTGGCGGTGAAGCACCCGGGACGCGCCTGCCTGATGGCGACGCAGGTGAAGCTGCAGCTCGCCACGCGCAAGTTCGCGGAGGCGGCGGACACGAGCCGGGCCTTCCTGGCGGCGTTTCCCGACAACCCGCTGGCCCTCGGGCACGCCGCGGTCGCCGACGCGATCGCCGGCAGGATCCAGGAGGCGGCCGCGCACTTCGACAGGGCACGGGAGGCGGCCGGGGCCGAGATCTCCGCCGACCTCGTCCGGATCGCGGCGACGCTCGTCCAGGCGGGGGCCCAGGCGGGGCACTCCGGCTTCGCCCAGGGACTCGTCGAGTGGATGATCGACAAGTCGCTCGGCACCGCCGAGGAGCAGCGGTTGCTTGCCGCCGTCGTCGGCTCATCGGGCGTCCCCGCCGCGCTCCGCACGAAGGTGCATCTGGAGGAGCCGCCGGCCGACTCCCCGTGGCGGCCGGACTTCGAGACGGGTCTCCAGCACGCCCGGGCCTGGCGGCTCGGCAAGGCGATTACGGCATTTCGCGGTCTCAAGGGCGTGGCCGGCGAGAGCCGGGCCCTGTTCACGGACATCGCGGCCCTGTGTGAGATGCTCGCCCGACCGTTCGAGGCCGCGGAAGCCTGGCTCGCGGTGGCCTCCATGCCGGGCACGGCCGCCGATGACGCCGTCGAGGCGACGGGCCGCGCGATCGCGCTCGAGACGGAAGCCGACGAGGATCGTTCGCCGAGCATCGCATACGAGCGCCGCTCGGCCACACTCACGCTCGGAGCCGACGGGGCCGCGGCCCTCGATCTGCTGGAGGACAAACTCCGGCACGATGCGCACTTCGACCCGGCCCCGTACGACCGCTCGCAGTGGACCAATCGGGGTGCCGTGCCGCCGCGATCGGCGTGGCGCGTCTTCGAGACGGCCCACGCGTCGGATGCGCCCGCCAGGCTCCTCGCGACGCTCCTGGTCTTCGGCCGCCAGACCGACCAGGAGCCGCTCGCGGTGCTGCAGGGTTTTCAGCCCGACGTGGCCGCAGCCCGCCCGGTCGTCGAACGACTGCTCGGCACGGCATTCGGGGAGCCGCTCGCAGCGACGCTGCCGGCGGCCACACCGACCAGCTGGCTGCTCGGAGCGCAGTTCCGCACCCAGCCTCCCGACGTGCCGCCCGCCGGAACCCCCGCCGGTGCGCCGTCCGCGCTCGACGTGATGCTCGAGTCCCAGCGATCTGCGGTCCACCGGCGGTTCGTCGATTCGTGGCCCGACACGGCGCTTCCCGAACTCCTCGGCAGGACTCCCCGCGAGGCCCTCGGGCAGCCTGCCGGCGCCCGGCGCGTGGCGGCACTGGTGAATGAGGGGGAGGCCACGGGCCGCGGACGCGACGAGAGTGCCGCGTGGACAGCAATCCGCGGCAGACTGGGCATGCCGACGCCCCCCGTGATCGAGTCGGCCCAGCCCCTGGAGCAGGTGCCGCCACTGCGCTGGCACCGCCTCGATTTCACCCGGGTGGACCTCGACCAGTTGCGGGCCGTGTTCCTCACGGCGGTCGATGCCGGATTCGAGCTGGCGGCGGAACTGGCGGCCGACGCGCTCGTTTCCCGGGCCGACGCAACGCCGGAGGACCGCTGGGAGGCCTACAGCCTGCTGGAGGAACGTGCGTCGACGAGCGTGCGGAAGCTCGAGATCATCGGCCGACTGCGGGAACTCGCCAAGGTGCTCAAGGTCGGCGTCGGCATGATCGACGTGGCCGAGCTCCGCATCCGGCTGCAGCGGGGCGATCAGGCGGACATCGTACGACTGCTCGACGGCCTGCGCCGTGACCACGCCCGAGACCAGAAGGTGCTCGAGGCCCTCGCGCAGGTCCTCATGGAGGCCGGCGTCGACCTGCCCGCGATGATGGCGGCTCAGGCGGCGGGCGGGGTGGCGACGGGCTCGCCCGCGTTGGGCGGCGGCCCGGCGCCCGCGGGCTCCGCCGCCTCGGGCATCTGGACGCCCGGAGCCTCCCCGCCACCGCCTCCCGGCCAGACATCGGAGAAGAAGACCCTCTGGACACCGAACTGAATTCGGCAGCCGCCATGGCCTGGACCGCACACGACGAGGCGGCGATGCGGCAGGCGTTGGAACTCGCCCGCCGCGGCGAGGGCTTCGTCGAACCGAACCCCATGGTGGGCGCCGTGATCGTCGCCGATGGCGTCACCATCGGCTCGGGCTGGCACGAGCGGTTCGGCGGGCCGCACGCCGAGGCCGCCGCGCTCGCCGCGGCGGGAGAGCGGGCCCGCGGGGCGACGCTCTTCGTGACCCTCGAACCGTGCTGCCACCACGGCAAGACCCCCCCCTGCACCGATGCGATCATCGCGGCGGGAATCGCCCGCGTCGTGGTCGCCGTGGGCGACCCCTTTCCGGAGGTGGCCGGCCGCGGGCTCGATGCCCTGCGCTCGGCGGGTATCGCCGTCGAAACCGGGCTGTGTCGCGAACAGGCTTCCCGGCTGGTCGCCCCGTTCGGGAAGCTCGTCGCGACGGGCTCCCCATGGGTGATCGCGAAGTGGGCCATGAGCCTCGATGGCCACGTGACGCCGCCGGCCGGCAGCGATCGCTGGATTTCCTCGGAGCCGTCGCGAGCCCTCGTCCACGATCTTCGCGGCCGCTGCGATGCAATCCTCGTGGGCATCGGAACCGCGCTCGCCGACGACCCCCTCCTCACGGTCCGCCCCCCTGGTCCGCGGGTTCCGCTCCGCATCGTGCTCGACGGAACCGCCCGGCTCTCGGTCGACAGCCGGCTCGTGCGCTCGGCCCGTGAAGCACCGCTCCTGGTCGCCGTCGGCCCCCACGCGCCGGCCGAACGCATCGCACGGCTCCAGAAGGCCGGCTGCGAAGCCTGGCGATCGGAATCTTCCGATCGCGATGTCCGGCTGGCAGCCCTGCTCGCCGAACTCGGGAGGCGGAGGCTCACGAATCTCCTCGTCGAAGGCGGCCCGGAGGTGCTCGGCTCGTTCGCCTCGCTCGGGGCCATCGACGAGGTCTGGGCCTTCGTCGCACCACGACTGCTCGGCGGCGAAACCCCGTCGGCCGTCACCGGCCACGGCCGCGCTGCGGCCGAACTCGCTCGATCCATCGACATCGAGCATGTCTCGAACCCCGGCGGCGACATCCTGATCCGCGGACTCGTGCGCCGGGCATAGGACGGGCCGGGGCCCGTCCTATTTCGCCGGCAGGTCGCGGATCACGTTGCGCCAATGGATGACGGTCGCATCCCCCTTCACGCCCGACTCGGCGACGGCGACCCTCAGGCACTTGAGGACCTCGCAGGCGATGCCCACCTGGGCGAGCGCATCGCTCGCCTGCTCGTTCTCCACGTCCTTCGTGAGCGTCGCGTCCCTGGTGACCTTCCCCTCCCGCTGCATCATGCAGCCGTACCGGGTGAGGTACACGATCCAGGGCTGCACCGCGTCGACGATTCCGGCGACGTCGAGCGTCGCCGCGCCGACGAGCGGGTCCTCGAATCCGGAAAGCTGCGCGCCCGTTTCGAGCTTCGCATCGGCCAGCAGCCGGGAAGCCTGCTTCGGCACCAGCGAGAACACCGCCACGTCGTCACCGACGCCGACCGTCGGCCGCACCTGCTCGTCGAGGCCGCTGGTGTCGATCGCCCACGACCAGATCGCACCGGCCTCGACCTTCGACTTCTCCGGATCCTTCACGCGGTAATCGGCGGCGACGAGGTCGGGGTCGATCTCCCGCAGGGCGTCGACGATGTCGTCGCTGAGGGCGAACAGGTCGCTCATCCCCTCGCGGAACAGCTTCGGATCGTCGAGGCCGGCCACGATCGCCGGCTCAAGAAGCGGCAGTGGATCGGACGCCTGCGGGAGTTGCGCCTGGAGCCGCTTGGTGCGGCTCTTGGCATCGAGCACGAAGCCGATCTGGCCGTCGGCGAGGGCGGGAAGGAGCTTCGTCCGCACCGTGCCGACGAGCCTCTCGACGAGCGGCCCGAACTGCTTTTCGACGACCGACACCTTTTCGCGGGCGTCCCCGTCAGCCTTGACGACGAGATACTTGCTGAAAAATCGCCACGCCATGCCACCCCATGCGACGAAGTCCTCGAACTGCTGGGGGTCGCTCTTCACCCTGAAAACGACGGCCCCGAGCGGCGCCCCTCCGGTGTGCTCCAGCACGTCGAGCCGCTTCGACCCGTCGTAGGGCAGGTTTTGCGACCAATCCCAGGCGTAGCCCTCGTAGCCCTGCTCGGAAATGAACGAGTAGGCCATCCACGGCCCGGGCACGGGCAGCCGCCTGCGGTAGCCGGCGGCGATCTGTTCCAGCGACGTTCGCGCCTCGGCGGCCGCGCCCTCGGGAAGCTCGGCCTCGGCCGCGATCGTGTCGGCGAGTTCCGCGAGCTGCTCGATGTCGGCGGCGGAGGGCGCGAGAGCCCGCGCGAGCGGCTCGCTGATGTACGAGAAGGCAGTCACCCGCCGGCCCTTGTCGGCGACGAGCGGAGCGAGGGGCTTCGTGGCGGCCAGCCCCTGCCGTCCGCCGCGGGCGGCAAGTTTCTCGAGGTGGTCGGCTGAGTCACCGATCGAGAACACGACCCGATCGCCGATGATTCCCAGGCTGAAGACGATGTCGAGCGACCGCACCCGCTCGAGCACCTTGTCGAGGGCCTCGCCATCCATGCCCTCCGCCATCCCGCGGGTCACCTCATCCCACGGGATCGTCGCGCCGTCGATCGTGAACGTCACCACCTCCCCGCCGGCCACCTTGCGGCGCTGGAGTGACTTTGCCAAGTCGGGGTTCGCCTGCGTGATCAACTTGACGAGCACTTCGATTCGCTTGAGCTGGCTCTCGGCCGCGGGCTGCTTCGTGGTCTTGAAGCCCCAGACGAGATCCGGAACCACGATCAGGTCGACGTTGTCGGCGAGCGTCTGCAGCACGAGCCTCGCCGCGAGCTCGTCCGATGGCACACGGGCCATCATGTTGACGGCGACCGTGTGGCGGGGGCGGACTGGCCGTCCGCCGTTCGCACCGGCGCCGTCGTCCGGGTCGGCGTTGTTGAGCATTTCCAGATCGAGGTCGAAGTCGAAGTCGTCGCTGTCCCGCACCATCCCGAGGATGTTCGCCGCCTGTTGCGCCCGCTGGATCTTCTGGAACAATTCGACGAACTGCACGCACGACGGCTCTCCGTAGAGGAACGTGTCGGTCGAGACCATGTCTTCGAGCAGTTCCAGGGCCTGCTGGTTTTCCGGGAGCTCCATGAACGTGGCCAGCATCGAAAGCGGGCTGCCCGGCTGAAACTTCTGCTCCTCCAGCTGGTCCAGTGCCCGCTGCACGGCCGGCAGCTTCTTGAGCGTGGCGAAGGCATTGCTCTTCACGAACCGTTCCCACTGCTCCCGAGCCCGCAGGGTCGCGGAAACGAACGCGGCGTCCTGCGGGATGACGGCGACGCCGTCGACCGACTCGTCGGCGGCGGCCGCACGACCGAGGCACGCCGCGGGCACGAGGCCGACGGCGAGGAGGATCGCCATGAAACGGGGCAACGCGGACATCGGGGAAATCCTCGCAGGGTGCTTGGTGAACGGGAGCGTAGAACCATAGAGTATGCGAAATCCGTGTCGCGGCGGAACATGAAATCCGCCGCCCGCGTGGAAACCCGGCGCTGCCGCGACACCGCACGGCCTTCCTCACCCGCAGGCTTTTCCATCGTGCCCACAGGCCACACCGGCGACACACAGATCATCGACACGTTCGCCGAGGCGTTCCGGCTGCGATACGCCCGGCTCGTGGTGACCGCGCACGACGAGCATTGGCTCGAGGCGGCCCTGCGGGCTGCCTGCGGCTACGGCACGAGCGTTATCGGATGTGACGCGGAGATCGGCGTGGAGCGGCGGCTGGACGAGGGCGAAACGCCGGATGGCCGCGTCGGTGCGGCGATCCTCGCCTTCGCGTTCACTGCGGAGGGGCTGGGCAAGGCACTGGCCAACCGCACGGCGCAGTGCCTCCTGACCTGCCCGACGGTCGGCGTCTTCGACGGGTTGCCCGCGGCCGACGACCGCAGCCCCCTCGGCGGCCACATTCGGTTTTTCGGCGATGGCTTCGAGAAATCGAAGGTGGTGGACGGACGCCGCTATTGGCGGGTGCCGGTGATGGATGGCGAATTCCTCGTCGAGGAAACGATCGGCATCGACAAGGGCGTGGGTGGCGGCAACTTCATCCTCCAGGGCACGACCCCCGACGCCACGCTCACCGCGGCACGCCGGGCGGTCGACGCCATCGCCACCATGCCCGGAACGATCACGCCCTTTCCCGGTGGCGTGGTGCGTTCCGGCAGCAAGGTGGGATCGCGATACGAGCGACTGAAGGCTTCGATCAACGACGCCTTCTGTCCCTCCCTCGTCGGCCGCGTGGAAACGGCGCTCGTCGCCGGTGCGACGTGCGCGCTCGAGATCGTGATCGACGGCTGCGATGAACAGTCGGTAGGCGCGGCGATGACGGCCGGCATCCGGGCCGCGGCCGGGCCGGGGCTTCTGGCGATTTCGGCCGGGAACTACGGCGGCCGCCTCGGCAAGTTCCACTTCCATCTTCGCCAGCTTCTCGAACCCGCCTGAGTCCCCGGCGACTTGGGCTTCGCGGTGGCGGGGCGGTGTGATATTCCCTCCCGCGAACGCCGCCGCATCGCCACCCGCAGGGGTTCACGCCCATGTCTGTCAGACCCTCGCGTCAGGAACTCGTTGTTCCCCGGAAGCAATCCACAGCCGTGCTCCTGATCGGAGCCGCGGCGAGCGGTCTGGTGGGCTTCGCCGCGGTGTGGGCGCTGGGAGTGGGGCGGTCATCTTCCGAGGGCGACGGCGGCGTGCTCACGCTCCCGGTGACCACGGTGGGGGGTCCGGCGCTCGAGGTGGCACAGTCGTCCGAGCCCGACAGGTTCGCCCCCGCCGGCTCGCCCGGTCCCGCGGCCGAGCCAGCGCCCGACCGTTACGGCGTGCAGCCGACATCGCTCGAAGCCCCCTCGAACGTGATTCCGACGGCTGGAGCCGACAGGGCCGTTTCCCGATTCTCCGTGGAGCCGCCCGCCGGCGAACCGCTGGCGGTGGCCGAGCCGACCGACCTTCGGTCGCCACCGCAGACCGGCGGCGACGTACCGCCCCCTGATCCACCGTTGGAAAGCGGGCCCGCCCCCGACCCTGAGCCGCGAGCCAGCTCGCCGGACGACGAGCCCGCCACGTCGACGTCCACCGATCTCGATCCCGAGACGTCGGCGGGCGATTCAGTTTCCGGGCCCGGGGAGTCTCTGCGCCCCGCGCCGAACGCTGCGGACCCCGCACCCGGCGAGCCTGCCATTCCGGCCGACCCGGCCCCGCCATCGGCTTCCCGCTTCACCCCCCCGGCGGCGTTTCCGACATCCGATCAAGTGCACGTCCCCACCGCTCCGATCCCGCAACGGGGCGACGTCGCCGCGAACGCGGGTACCAATCCGCTCCGCACGCCCAATGCCACCCTCGCCGCGGCCGTGCCGTTCGCGACGGCGCCACCGCTCGGACCTCCCCCGGCGCGGCCCGTCCAGCCGCCATTCCCAACGCCTGGCAACCCCGGCCCCGCGGCTGGTCAGGGACGTCCCGGCCCAGCGCAGCTCGAGGGCGTTCAGTCGCCGCAGGTCACCGTGGAGAAGCGGGGCCCCCGCGAGGTGCAGGTGGGCAAGTCGGCTCGGTACGAGATCCTCGTGCGCAACGTCGGGTCCGCGACGGCCAACGATGTGGTGCTCCGCGACAGCGTCCCCTACGGCACGGCCCTGGTGACGACCACTCCCCCGGCGAGCCCCGGAAACCCAGCCGCCGACGCATCCGGCGGAGATCTCGCGTGGATGCTCGGCTCGCTTCCACCCGGAGGCCAGGCCCGGGTCGCGATGGAGGTGATGCCGAGGCTCGAGGGCGACATAGGGAGCGTGGCGAGCGTCACCTTCCGGGCGGAGGCCTCGATCCGTTCCAGGGCCACCAAACCCGATCTCCGCATCGACGTGGTCGACCCGAAGCCGGTGCTCATCGGCCGCGACATCAAACTGCCGATCACGATCTCCAACCCCGGTTCGGGCGTGGCGACGGGTGTCGTGCTCGAGGGCGCGCTGCCCGATCCGCTCACGCATCGCGCAGGAAAGGAACTGGAGTTCGACGTCGGCCAGCTGCAGCCCGGCGGATCTCGCACCATCGAGTTGTCGCTCGGCTCCAAGGGGCCCGGCATGCACTCCGTGCGGCTCGTCGCCCGGGCCGACGGCCAGATCGAATCCGAGCGGAGCGTGCAGGTGGAGGTCACGGCCCCCGCGCTCGAACTCGCGGCCGACATGCCCGCCCGGCGCTACCTGCAGCGGCCGGCGGTGTGCAGGATCTCGATGGCCAACGCGGGCACCGCGTCGGCGAAATCCGTGGAGCTGGCGGCCCAACTGCCCCCGGGTTTGAAGTTCGTGCGGGCCAACAACGCCGGCTATTACGACGAGCGCACCCACCGCGTGCTCTGGAATCTCGAGGAGCTTCCAGCGGCCGACCGTGGCGTCGTCGAACTCGTCGTGATGCCGGTCGACCTCGGCCCGCAGAAAATCGTGGCCGCCGCCCGCTCGGCAGACGGCCTCTCCGATCAGATCTCAAACACGATCGAGGTCGAGGGCCTCGCGGCCGTCACCTTCGACGTCACCGACAGCGAGGATCCGATCGAGGTCGCGGGCGTCACCGAATACGTGATCCGCGTCGGCAACCAGGGCACGAAGGCGGCCAGCGGCGTTCGGGTCGCGGCGACCATCCTCGGCGAGCTGGAGCCGATCGAGGCCCGCGGCCCCGCCGGACACCGCATCGACAACCTCACCGTGTCGTTCGAGCCGCTGGCGCGGCTGGCACCGACCGAGGAGGCCGTGTTCCGGATCCGCGTGCGCGGCAACCGCCCCGGCGATCAACGCGTGCAGGTCCAGCTGACGACCGACGACCATCCCGCGCCGATCACGAAGGAAGAGATCACCCGCGTCTACGCCGACAAGTAGGCCGGAGGCGGGAAGTGCCTACGCCCGCATCGCCGCGCCGACGGCACGCCCGCACGACTCGACCACCGCCCTGACGACACCGTTGGCATCGTCGCCCGAGAGCGTGCCGGTATCGCTGCGCAAACGCAGCGTGACGACGACGCTCTTCCTGCCGGCCCCGAGCCGCGCGGCGTCCTGCCAGACCTCGGCGATCCGGCACTGCTCGAGCAGCGGACCCGCGGCCGCATGGATCGCCGCGGCGATCGCCGCCCACGGCACGTCCGCCGCGACGACGAGATTCACGTCTCGCTCGACCGCCGGATACTCGCTCGGCCTTCGCAGAGTGCGCTCGAAGCCCGCCGCGAACTCGAGGAGGTCGAGCCGGACCTCGGCGCCGGCCACGGTGCCCTTCAGCCCGACGGCCTCCATCGCCGGCTGGGGAAATTCCCCGACCACGGCGATCCGCTCGGCGGGGCCGGGGCCGCGGACGAGTGTGATCTCCGCGGCCCTGCCGCGGGCGAACAGGTCGATTTCGATCGGACGGCACACGAGCCTGCCGCCGGCCGCGGCCACCGCAAGCCGCGTGAGCACCGCCTCGACGAGTCCCTTGGCCGCGAAGAACCCGTCGCCGGTGACGAAGGCGGCCAGCAGCGGCTCCGCCACCGGCGACTCGCCCTCGGCGGGAGCCGCATCCCGACCGACGTAGGCCCGTGCCACCTCGAACAATTCGCCATGCGGCGCGCCCGCGGCCGTGTTGCCGGCGCGCGCCTCGAGGAGGCTGGGCAGGAGCGTGCGCCGCAGCCGATCGGCTCCGCGCACGAGCGCCGGCTGCACCCGCAGCGGCGCCGGGCCGCCCCACGGCGAAGCTGCCTTTTCCAGTTTCTCGCTGACCACGCTGCGGGTCATCGCCTCGCAGAATCCGGCCCCGACGAGCACTTCCGAAGCCGCGCGGACCGTCACCTCACGCGGCGACGACTCGACGGGCCGAGCCTCGATCGGCCGGTCCTCGGGCACGCGATCGTAGCCCTCGATGCGGGCGATCTCCTCGACGAGGTCGATCTCGCGAGA
Source organism: Planctomycetia bacterium (assembly GCA_009926295.1). Taxonomy (GTDB): domain Bacteria; phylum Planctomycetota; class Planctomycetia; order Pirellulales; family UBA1268; genus RGVT01. The sequence goes on along the minus strand of RFPF01000028.1, from coordinate 7,001 downwards.
CACATCCCGCCTCCAGGAGGGCGCCCGCCACGCGTCGGGCTCGCCGGTGGCCGCACCGGGCGGGTGCGTCGCGACGAATCCGAGGCCCGTGAGAATCGCGTGCTGCCGAACGGGCGGAATCTCGACGCCCAGCACGTCCGCGACCCTGCCGGGACGGAGCCGGATCACAGCCGGCGTTCCCTCGAGCACCCCGGCATGCACGACGCCCTTTTCGAGGGTGCCACCGGCCGTGTCGAGGATCAGGGCCGCCGCCCGACGGCTCGCCCACTCCACGGCGGCCGGGTCGGGCACCCGCTCGAAACGGTAGGACGAAGGGCTGGCGAGCGCCAGCCCCCGAGCCGCGGCCCGCACCGCGAGCGGGGCGAACTGGGCAGACTCCAGCACCACGTCGACGGTGTCGGCCGAAATTTCGCTGTCGGCCCCGCCCATCACCCCGGCGAGCGCCACCGGCCGCTCGGCATCGGCGATCACGCACATCTGCGAGGTGAGAGCGTAGCGCTTGTGGTTGATGGCCGTGAAGTCCTCGCCATCGGCGGCACGCCGTACGACGATCCGCCCGCCGCGGATCCGCGCAAGGTCGAAGGCGTGCAGCGGCTGGCCGCACTCCAGCATCACGTAGTTGGTGACGTCCACCACGTTGTTGACGCTCTCGACGCCCACGGTCGCCAGCCGATCGACGAGCCATTTCGGGCTCGGGCCCACGCGGACGCCGCGAATCACCCGCGCGGAGTAGCAGGGGCAGACCTCCGGGGAATCGATGGCGACGGTCACGCTGTCCGAGGCCGCCCCCCTCCCCTCCAGCGGCCTCGGGTCGGGCACGTGGAGCGGTCGGGCGAACAGCACAGCCGCCTCCCGCGCCACGCCGATGTGGCCGAGGCAGTCGGGCCGGTTGCTCGTCACCTCGAGGTCGATCGCCACATCCGAGCCCACGGTCTCGGTCGACTCGTGATTGAGCCCCGCCATAAGCAGCCTCTCCACGAGCGCGTCGGGCGAGGCCGTCACCTGCACGTAGTCGGCGAGCCAGTTGAGCGAGATGATCATGGCTCAGAACTGCTCCAGGAATCGGACGTCGTTCCGGTAGAAATCACGGATGTCGGTCACGCCGTAGCGGCGGGCGGCGATCCGCTCGACGCCCAGGCCGAAGGCGAAGCCCGACACGACGGCCTCGAGCACGGCCGGATCGACCATCCCGGCCCCTCCCATCTCGATCCAGCGGCCGCCCCACTCCATGTCCACCTCCACGCTCGGCTCGGTGAACGGGAAGAACGAGGGCCGGAATCGCACGTGCACGTCACCGCCGAGGAAGGTCGAAGCGAACTGACGGAGCACGCTCTTGAGATGTGCCATCGTGGTCCCCGGCTCGACGTACAGGCCCTCCACCTGATGGAACATCGGATAGTGCGTGGCATCGGCGGTGTCGGGGCGGTAGACGCGGCCGAGCGACACGATGCGGAGCGGCGGTTCGCGCCGCTCCATGACGCGGATCTGCACGGTGCTGGTCTGCGACCGCAGGAGGAGCGGGTCGGCCCCGCGGGCCACCGCCAGATAAAAGTTGTCGAGCGGGTCGCGGGCCGGGTGCTCGGCGTTGATCGCCAGGGCGTCGAAGTTGTGCCACTGGTCCTCGACTTCGGGCCCGTCGACGCTCTCGAAGCCGAGCCGGGCCATGATCTCCTGAACGCGGCGGATCGTCTGCGTGATCGGATGCACGTGCCCGAGCCGCACGGGCTGACCGGGCAGCGTGACGTCGAGCGGTTCGACCGCTGCCGCCGATCCCGCGACCCGGCCTTGCGCAGCCTCGAGCGCCGCACTGACAGCTTCTCGGGCCTCGTTGAAGTGCTTCCCCCCGGCCGGCTTGTCGGCTCCGCCGAGCCCACCGAGCAGCTTCTGGATCGCCTTGAGCCGTCCGCTCTTCGCGCCGAGAAACTCGATTCTCGCCCGCTCGACCGCATCGGCGTCGACCGCCGCCGCCAGAGCCTCCACCGCATCGGCCTTGAGGCGGTCGAGTTCGGCGAGGAACGACTCGAGCGGGACCGTGGACACTGCCTTACGCGACCGCGGCCGGCTCCGGCAGGCCGAGCGCCTTGCGCACCTCGGCGACGACTGCATCGAACCCGGTCGGGTCGAGCACCGCCATCTCGGCGAGCGTGCGGCGGTCGAGTTCGCTGCCGATCTTTTCGAGGCCGGCGATGAACTGGCTGTAGCGGATGCCTCGCTCGCGAACCGCCGCATTGATCCGGACGATCCACAGGCGACGGAAGTCTCGCTTCTTCCGCCGACGGTCACGCCGGGCGTAGACGCCCGCACGAATGATCGACTCCTTGGCCGTCCGCAACAGCCGCCGCCGGCCGCCGACCGAACCCTTCACCCGCTTGAACAGACGCTTCTTGGCACGCAGCCGCGGAACGACGCTTTTCGTACGCATGAGTCTCTACCTTCGTGGAACCGGGAAGCCCCTTACTGTCGCCTGAAACCGCGGAAATGCAAGGGCAGCCCGAATTCCCGCGGCCGGGCAATTCGTGGGATGCCGTGGTACCGAGCCAACTCGCTCAATACGGCTCGTGACTGCCCAGACCCCCTCGCCGGACGTTCGCCTCAGCCCTCCAGGCTTCGGCTCTCTGCATGTCCGCTTCGCTTTCGGCATCCATGCCTGCGCTCGCTCCCACAGCCCGGCTCTTTAGTCCGGGCAGTCCCGAGCCTCCATCTTCACGAAAACCCTCGCCATCCTGGCCTCAGTTTTCTTGGCGAACCTCCGTTCGCTCCTGAAAGCCGGGTCTCCAGCCCGGCAGTCAATGGAGAAGGGGAGGCTCGGGGCTGCCCCTACCATTGAGCCGGCGTGAGCTGACCAGCGCAGGCAGGATGCCGAAGCGCAGGCAGCTGCGAGCGAGCGGAGGCCTCGAGGGCCGCAGTGAGCGTCCGGCGAGATGGTACGGGCCAACCCCGAGCCGAGTTGGGCGCGGACGCTCAGTAGCTGTTGTGAGCGAGTGCTTCGACGATCTTCGGGGTGTCGACCTTCGCGAGCACGCCCGTGCCGCGGAGTTCGCGCTTGCGCTTGGCCGTGAGCCTGACCTGCAGATGGCTCGTGCCGGCGCGGCGGTGCTTCACCTTGCCGTTGGCAGTCGTCCGGAAACGCTTCTTCACGCCCTTGTGGGTCTTCTGCTTCGGCACGGGATGCTCCTGTTCGGGGGGTTCAGGGAAATGTTACTTGGGAGACAGCGTGCACACCAGCCGCCGCCCCATCTGCTGCGGCGGCGAGTCGACTTTGCCGACCGGATCGAGCTGCTCGAGGATGTTCTTCATCACGCGCTGCCCCTCGTCGATGTGGGCGAGCTCGCGGCCGCGGAACACGACCGACACGATCACCTTGTCCTTGTGCTGCAGGAAGCCCTTCGCCTGGTTCACCTTGAACTCGATATCGTGCTCGCCCGTCTTGGGGCGGAGGCGGATCTCCTTGATCTTGGTGTGGTGGACGTGGGTCTTGTGCTGCTTCTTCTTCTGCTGGTACTTGAACTTCCCGAAGTCCATGATTCGGCAGACAGGCGGCTTCTCGTTGGGAGCCACCTCCACGAGGTCGAGCCCCGCCTCCCGCGCGAGGCTCATGGCCTCCTCCGTCGGGATGATGCCGAGCTGTCCGCCCTCGGCCGAGATCACGCGGATCGGCGTGATCCGGATCTGCTCATTGATGCGATGCTGCTTCTCGATGGCCTCGGCCTCCGCTCACGCACTGATCGCCGGTGCGGAAGATGCGGTCGTGGCCTCGGCTCCTGCCAACAGCACGGCTCCTCACGCGGCTCCCCGGACGGCCACCAGACGTGGAGTGCCGCAGTTCCCCGGGGAAGAATGCACCATGTTCGTGCCCGCCGGGAGAGGCGTCAAGGCACCTCGGTTTTCCGTGGCAGCCGGGCCTCACGCGGGGTGCCGGGCCCGAGTCGCAGGCCGGCGACGAGCCTCGTGCCGGCCTCGGCGAACCGCTTTTCGAGGGACGACTCCAGCATGAACGTCACGTTCACGCGATGGCCTTCGCCGTCGGTGAGCACGTAGTGCACCCAGCGGAACGGCAGGTTTTCGGCGGTCCCCTCGGAAACCACGCGCACCACCCGCACGCCGTCCTCGGCCCGGACGGCCTCCGTGGCCCCGTCGAACCGCTTGAACTGCCCCACGAGCGACTGCTCCACGCTCCGCTTCACGTCCTCGACCGAGGGCACCGCGGCATCCGCGGAGCGGGGCATCGCGGTGATGGAGCACTGTGCCACGAGGGCCCCGAGGTCGAGCAGGCGGAGGACGATTCCGCCCGCATCCTCCTCGACGCACCGCCATCCCGACTCGTGGACGAGGTCGTAGCGTCCCTCCGGATCGCGATGCCACACCATGCCCGGCCCTCCCGGACCGCGGCGCCGGCCGGCATTCTGGTCGGCCGCCGGGGCCGCCTCCGCGTCGGGTGGCGAGCCGCTGCTGCGGGCGACGGTCACCCGCGCCTCGATGTCGAAGCCGGCAGCCACGTGGCTCGCCTGCCGGCGTTCCTTGATGACCGCATCGATGCGGGACACGTCTCCGACGAGCACGTGGCCGTCTTCATCGGGCTCCGCCGAGACGTTGAACTCGCCGTCGACGACGACGTGCGTCGGCACGCCGTCCACGGCGCCGTCGACGACGCCCTCGAGGGATACGCGTGCGACTCCCTCGTCGATCGCCACGATCCGGGCCTCGATCGCACCGGTTTCGACGGTGTCGATCGCGAGCAGCCCGGCGACGAGGTCGCCGGGGAGCCTCCAACGGTCGGCTTCGGTCACCGGACGGCCCGGGAGGAGGTCTTCGAGCAGGAGCGAATCGAAGGGTGTCTCGAGGAGGTCCGATTCGTCACGGGTGAGGTACGCTCCCGGCAGGTAGGGGAGCGGCGTCGTCCCCAGCTTCGCCACCGCGAGCGACCGGGCCTCGACGGGCAGGGATGACTTTCGCTCCACTCCATCGACGACCATGTTCGCGGCCGCTTCCCGGTAGGTTCTCACGGCGACCGCATCGGCGGCGGCGGGCCCCGGAGATTCGAGGAAGTCGAACGTCGCCCGCATGGCGATCGCCTGCCGCGCGGGCTCCGCGCCGCGGGTGGCGGGGCCGTGCATCTCCCCGGTCACGTCGAGCGTGGCGGCAACCTGCCGCCACGCCGCCGCGGCTACGGTCGCTTGGGCGCCGTCGCCGGCGATGTCGGCTCCGACCACCACCGACACGCACGCCGCCACGGTTCCCTCCGTTGGATTTTCGGCTCGCCACCCGGCAAACCACCGCCTTTTGCGGCCCGCAGCCAGAAAAACCAGGTGTCCCGTGCTGAGAAATTGCTTTTTCGGCGAGGTTTACGACCTGCGGCAACCCTTCCGTGCGACACGGTCAAGGGCCGTCGTTCTCGCTAAGCCGAGGATTCGCAGGGGCTTGTGACACGCGGCGGCGGTGCCGACGGTGCGGCTGGCTCAAAAAACATTCAAGACTCCAGGTGTCGGCTGAACCGCCGGCGAACATGGCCCGTATAACTCTGGCGTCCCGGGCGGGACGCATGGGGATCCGGATGTCCCCACGTCCCCAGAATCGCGGACGGTAAGCCCAGGTCAAAGCAGCTGGCAAAGGATTGCCGGCAAGGAGGAACAGCCATGCGTGCCAACTCGACGGGCCCCTTCATGTCCCTCTTCACCGACGATCTGCCGGCGGCCGCGCCGCCCGCGGCGGTCACCCAGTCGCCTGCGCCCCTTTCCCACGACGAGGTCTTGTCGATCGAGGATCTGGCGAAGCGTTTCAACGTGTCGACCAAGACGATCTCGCGTTGGCGTGAACACGGCCTCGTCGCACAGCGCTACGAGGTCGGCGGTCGGAAGCGGGTCGGCTTCCTCGCGAGCGCCGTCGAGCGATTCATCGCCACCAATCCGCTGCGGATCGAACGCGGCGCCCGGTTCAGCCAGCTCACGGAAGAGGAGCACGACCGGATCATCGCCTGGGCCCGGCGTCTCGCCGCGGCGGGCGCGTGCCCTGCGGATGTGCACCGTCGCATCGCCGGCCGCCTGCATCGCAGCGTCGAGACGATTCGCTACACGATCAAGCAGCATGACCACGACCATCCCGACACCGCCGTGTTCGGGGCTGCTGACGGGCGGCTGCGGCCCGAATCGTGCGAGCGCATCTTCCACTTCTACACGCAGGGCGAGCCGGTCGAATCGATCGCCAGGCGGTACCGTCGCTCACGGGCGAGCATCTACCGCGTGATCCTGGCGCAGCGCGCCGCCCACGTGATGCAGCTGCCACTCGACTACATCCCCAATGCGCTCTTCGCACGCAAGAGCGCGGAGAAGGTGGTCAACGAGCCGTTTCCGGGGGCCGACGAGCCGGCGAAGAAGGTGCGGCGGCCCTCCGGCCTCCCGGCCTACCTCGCCAGCCTCTACGAGGTGCCGCTGCTCACCCGCGAGCAGGAGGTGTGGCTGTTTCGCAAGTTCAACTATCTGAAGTACAAGGCGGCGACCCTCCGCGGGCAGCTCGACCCGGAGCGGCCGAGCACCCGCCTCATGGATCAGATCGACGGTCTCTACGAGGAGGTCGTCGCCCTGAAGAACCGGCTCGTCCGGGCGAACCTGCGGCTGGTGGTTTCGATCGCCAAGCGGCGGGTTGCCCCCGGCGACGGCTTCTTCGATCTCGTCAGCGACGGCAACATGTCGCTGATCCGGGCGGTGGAGAAGTTCGACTACGCCCGCGGCAACAAGTTCAGCACGTATGCCTCGTGGGCGATCATGAAGAACTACGCCCGCACGATCCCCGACGAACACAAGCGCCGGGATCGCTTCCGCGCGGCCGACATGGACATGCTCCAGTCAGCCGCCGACCGGCGGGAGGACGAATACCAGCAGCGGCTCGCCGCGAGCGACCGGATGCAGCAGGTCGGCAAGTTCCTCGACCGGCTCGACTCCCGGGAGCAGACGATCATCATCCGCCGCTACGGCCTCGACCACGAGCACGAGCCGCAGACCCTGAAG
>RFPF01000270.1 GCA_009926295.1 Planctomycetia bacterium | reverse complement strand
TCGCCGCGGGCGAGGGCCTCCTGGTAGGCCATGCCGGCTGCCCGGATCGCCTTCTCGTCGTCGGACGACTGCGCGACCCCGGATCGGGCCGGAGTCATGAAGACCGCGAACGCCAGGGCAAGGTTGATGCACAGCCCGCGGAACATGGGACACCTGACGCGAACGTGGAGAGTGATCGGAGATGGGACGCCACGGAACCTTCGCATGGTATCACGCCCTCGTCCGCCCGGGAAAGAAACCGCCCCGTTTGGTAGGGTGGTTTCACGATGACAGATCACGTCGCCACGCTCGCCGATCTCGTCCGTCGTCCGAGCGTCAATCCGATGGGCCGCGAGGTCGCGGGCCCGGAGTATCTCGAGGGCCGGGTCACCGATCACCTGGTGCAGCGGTTCGCCGCGGCGGGACTGCCCTGGGCGCGGCAACCCGTGTCGCCCGGCCGCGACAACGTGATCGCCCGCCTCGAGGCGACCCTTCCGGACGCGCCGGTGATCCTCTGGGATGCCCACCAGGACACGGTTCCGGCCGACGGAATGACGATCGAGCCGTTCGCGCCGCTGGTGCGCGACGGACGCCTCTACGGCCGCGGGGCCTGCGACGTGAAGGGGGGCATGGCCGCGATGCTCGCGGCGCTCACCCGCCTGCAGGCGTCGAATGCCCCGCGCCGCGCGACCGTCGTGTTCTCGGCGACGGTGAACGAGGAGTTCGGATTCTCCGGCGCGAAGGCGCTCGCCCGGCTGTGGACCGCTTCCGACGGCGATGCCTCGCCCGCCGATGTCGCCGCCCGGACGCTGCTCGGCGGCCGACCGAACTCGGCGATCGTGGCGGAACCGACCACGCTCGACATCGTGACGCAGCACAAGGGGGCGGTCCGCTGGCGGATCCGTGTGCACGGCCGTGCCTGCCACAGCGCGTTTCCGGAGCAGGGCGACAACGCGATCTACCACTCCGGCCGCGCCATCCTCGCGATCGAGGAAATCGCGCGGGAGTTGTTGCGCCGCCGGCCGGACCACCCGTGCGGGCCCCCCACGCTGAGCCTCGGCACGATCCGCGGCGGCGCGGGCGTGAACCTCGTGCCCGACCTGGTCGTGCTGGAGATCGACAGGCGCGTGGTGCCGTGGGAGTCCCCCCGCGAGGCCCGCGACGAGGTGATCCGGCGGATCGCCGCCGCGACCCCGGGAGCCCGCATCGAACACGACGAGCCGTTCGTCGAGAGCGCCGGCCTGCCCGATGCGGAGGCGGCCGGATGCGCGGCGGCGCTCGAGGCCGCGGCGGCGGCGTGCGGAATCGAGACGCGGTGCACCGCTGCCCGTTACGGCACCAACGCGAGCATCTTCGCCGCGGCCGGCGTGCCGAGCGTGGTGTTTGGCCCCGGCTCCATCGCCCAGGCCCACACGGCCGACGAATGGATCGATCTCGACGAGGTGGACGATGCAGCCCGCATCCTCTGCGGACTGGTCGCGCGGTGAGGTCAGAGCGCGGCGGCCAGGACGTTGCGGAACTCCACGCGCATCGGCAGCCCGGCGTGGATCTGGAGCCCGATGGGCCCGGAGCCCGAGTACTTCGGATTCGTGTAGCGGGACACCTGCACGCCATTCAGCCACACCGTGAAGGTGTCGCCCCTGGCCTCGACGCGGATGCGGTTCCAGCCGTCCGCCTGCAGCAGCTCGTCGACCCGCGTGGCCCGGGCCTCCTCGGGATACTTGCCGGTGTAGAACGAACAGGTCATGTCGCGCTTCAGGCTCCGCGAAACGCCGATCTGCACCTGCAGTTCGGGCTTCCGCAGCATGATGCCGCTGTCGATCTCGCCCGAAAAGCGGCACTCGGTCTCGAACACGCAGTCGCCGTAGGCTTTCGCGGTGTAGAGCATCGAACCCTTCATCGCCGCGTCGTTCTCGCCCACGAGCACGCCGTCCTCGACGCGCCAGAAGGGCCCTTCGGCGGGCGTCCAGCCCGAGAGGTCCTTGCCGTTGAAGATCGGCTCGAGCGGCAGATCGGCCGGACCCTCGGCTCGGCCGGCCGGTGGCGGGAGAACGAGGCACAGGACCGCGGCGACGAAAGCCGGCACCATTCTCGATCCGATCATCAGAGGGGGGCCTCTCGCGGGGGTTCCGGGCGGACAAGCCCTTCCTCTCCGCCGCAGGCCCCACCATAGCATGCAGCAGCCGGCGGAGTCACGGCGCCGTGAGCCGCATGAGTTCGAGGCCGAGGATGATCGCCACGCCCATCAGGCTCTCTCCGGCGATCAGGCCGCTCGACACTGGCACGGTGAACGTCTCGGCATCCCGCGGCCGCGCGCGGGCGAAGAGCCAGGCGACGAGCGCTCCGGCGAACATCGCGATCGCGTTGAAGGCCGGAATCACGCCCGCGATCCCCAGGCCCGTCGTCGAAGGGAGCCACGGCCGCCATGGCTTCGGCGCGTATTCCTCGAGGAGCGTCAGGGCGACGCCCACCGCCGCACCCACCGCGATCGCCGCGAGGGCGCCCTTGGGGAGCGAGTCGATCCCCTTCGCCAGCAGTTCGGCCACGCCGGCCCAGACCTTCGCCGACGGGGCCGGGAGCGCCTCGGTGCCGAGCCGCTCCGGGGCCCGCTGCACGACGAACAGGTAGGCGGGCACCGACACGATCGTGCCGGCGACCACTCCGAAGAGCTGCGAGATCGTCTGGCTGCGGGGATTGCCGCCGAGCAGGTAGCCGCTCTTGAGATCGGTGAGCAGGTCGGCCGCGTGCGAGGCCGCCCCCGACGTGATCGAGGCGGTCATGAGGTTGGTCGTGACATTCTGCGGGGCCACCACGCCGTACATCAGCTGCGTGATCTTTCCCATCGCGCCGATCGGCGTGATGTCGGTCTCACCGGTCGCCCGCGCGGCGACGATCGAGAGGAAGAACGTGACGAGCACCGCGAGGATGCCCATCCACCAGGTGATGTCGAAGAGCCAGTGGCCGAGCACGACGCACGCGGTTCCGGCGGCGAGGACGCCACCGATGAACCACGACGCCGGCACCTCCACGTGGGCGAGCGGATCGCCGCCGTCGTCGGCCGTGCCGGAGACGAGTTTGCCCAATCCGCCGAAGGCTCGCAGCACTGTCCGCCACTTGAGCGCGAACGAAAGCAGCCCCGACGTCACCATCATCGCCGTCGCAGGCCAGAGCACCCACGATACGATGCCGCGATAGCCCGGCTGGGCGATCCCGCGCGTGACGAGGATCGGGCCGACGACGCCGTAAAAGATGACGGAGCCGACGAGCATCGACGCCGCCACCCGCATCCCCATGATCGCCCCGGCGGCGACCATGATAAGCGAGCCCTCGATGCCGATCGTGTACTTCGCGAGGAGGTCGCGGGCGAATGCCCCCGGCCCCAGTGGCATCTCGGCCGGGAGGGCCCACGCGGCGGCGGCCGGGATGGCGGCGACGAGGTCGCGGCCCGCGGCGACCAGCGCGCCGAGCGTGGCCGCCCCGAACAGCGACCGGGCCTTCGCCACGGCCTCACCCCCTTCGCTGTGCATGCTCCGGAGCGTCTCGGCGGTGGCGATCCCGGAGGGGAAGGGGAGCTGGTCCACGTTGATCAGCCGCCGCTTGAGCGGGATCGCCATGAACACGCCGAGCATCGACAGCGCTGCCAGCCAGAGGCCGATCTCCCACCATGCGAGCATCCTGCCGGTCGTCATGTACAGCGCGGGAATGGCCGACACCAGCCCGGCGCTCGACATGTAGCCGGCGGCGCTGGCGGCGCTGCTCATCGTGTAATTCTCGAGGACCGTGAACGGACGGTCGCGCCACGCGGGCACGACATTCTCGAGAAAGCGGAACACGGCGAACGCGATGATGCAGGCCGTGATCGTGACGCCGAGCCCCCAGCCGGTCTTGAGGCCGACGTACAGGTTCGACACCGACATCACGCCGCCGATCACCATCCCGGTGACGACGGCCCGCGGCGAGAGTTGCACGGCGTCGTCGCCGGCGTAGACGTTCGCGAGCCACCAGCGCGCCGCCTCGTGCTCGCTTGCGAATGGCGGGTGCTGCTGCGATCTCATGGATGCGGATTGTAGCCGGGCACCGGCGAGGGGTTGCCCCGTACCATTTCGCCGGACGTTCACTGCGCCCTCCGGGCTGCGTTCACTCCGACCGACTGGCGCTGCGCCATCCATGGCTTCGCTGGTCGCTCAAGCCGGCTCAATGGTAGGGGCAACCCCTCGCCTCCCCCGAACGGAAGGCCCAAGTGCAAGCGAGGGACTGTCTTGTTGCATGTGAGGAGGCTCGGGGCTGCCCATGCCCTCGAGCCGGGCTATGGGAGCGAGCGTAGCCAGGATGGCGAAGCGAAGCGGACATGCAGAGAGC
>RFPF01000269.1 GCA_009926295.1 Planctomycetia bacterium | reverse complement strand
AACGCCAAGAAGGCGTTCCCGGCGGGGTATACGTATTTCGGCGTCGGCGAGCGGTGCTGGGGGTGGGCGACGTTCATCCTCCCATACGTCGAGCAGATGGAGCTCTATCAGGCTCTGCAGCCCGACAAGCGAAAGCTGAGCGCCGTGTGTACCGCGGCCGCGAGCCCGGCGGACGTCGCCGCGCTGCAGACGCGGATCGCGGGATACCGTTGCCCGAGCGATGCGGGGCCGTCGCTGCGCGACAAGAATTTCGGTTCGGCGCCGCCATTCAAGGTCGCGTCGTCCAACTATGTCGGGTCTTCCGGGTGTCTCATCATCTCGGGCACCGACGGCACGTACCCCAATGGCTATCCCGCGCCCTACAAGGATTTTGACTGCGGCGGCGTGTTCTTCGGAGTGCCGGACAGGAATGCGACTGCCGTGACGCCCGCCACGGGGCCGCTCGGCGTGAAAATCAGTCAGATCTCGGACGGCACGAGCAAGACCATCATGGTCGGCGAGCGGGGGACGCGAGGGCTGGCTGCCGCGTGGGCCGGGATCGGAGGCCCGAATGGTTACGACCCCACCACCACCTGCGCGACGCTGGGCCGGTCGGGCTTCTTTCAGAATTGGGATACCTGGGACATGTATCTCAACGGCTCCAATCCGGAGAACCAGGGAAAAGGCTTCTCGAGCCAGCATCCCAACGGAGCCCAGTATCTGACTGCGGATGGCGCCGTTGTTTTTCTCTCCGATGCGGGCAGCGAGGGATCGAGATCGTCGTTTGCCTGGCCGATTCTCGGTAGTGACCCCGTGACAACGAGCACGCAGACGATGAACCTGCTCCAGCAACTGTCGAACCGTAGCGATCGCCTGCCCAGAACTCTGGATCCCACGAAGTTCTGATGTTGTCCGGCCCGGGGGCAGCGCATCCCGCGCAGGCTCACCATCTTCGCGGCGAGGGGTGAATCCTGCCGCGCAACGATATGGCTGCAGTTGCCTTCTCGCGTGCGGCCGGTACAGTAATGGGCCATCGGGGGGGTGGGGTCCGCACGTCGCACGGAGGAATGCCATGACCACAGCCGAACGGGTTCGTCTCGAAACGCTGAAGTCTCTGTCGCCGTTGGAGGCGATTCGCGCCTGGCTCGGCGACACGATCGGCCCCGGTGACCGCTCCGCGCTCGCGGTTGCGATCCAGCGCGACCGCCGCATCGAACTCGACGACGACGAGATCGCCTATCTCGTGGAGGATGGCATCGAATGCGGGCTCGAGGCCCGGGCCGTCCTCGAACGGCTGCTCACAGCCGGGGAAGGCTTCCAGCCGCGCGCGCTCGCCAACATCCGGCTGCACTAGCGTCGCGGACGCGAAGTGTCCTCGAGCGAGGTCGTCGCAGGCTGCCGGGGGCGTGCTCCGCGCCGCGTTCGGCTTGCCTGTCGACGGACGGCCGCAATGGTTGCCCGGTTCGGAAGACGAGTTGCTGGGCGATCCACGCGCTTCGGTGGAGACTCCGGCACAGCGTAGGCCGAGGACCGATTCCTCGCCGCGCTGGTGCTGCCATGATCCTGTTTCCGTCCGGCATCGTGTCCGAACTCGTATGCCATGGGCCCTCGGGCACGCCCCCCGTCGGCTGCTCCACGTCGCGCCCTTTGACCAGCCTGGTGCTCACCGGCCAGGCGCGTTTGCGCGAGCGTATCCGGGAGATCGCAGTCGGCAGGGGCGGAGTGTGCCGGGCGCCGACCACGGTCGCCGCCGCATGGCGGGCTCTGGCTGCGGCGGACCTCCTCGTGTTCATCGACGTGGCGCGGCCGATCGAGGGACGGGTGGACGAAGCGCGGGCGATCGCCGAAACGCTCGCGCTGCGTCACGGGGTGCTGCTCGCGATCTGCGGCGCTCCGGCGTCTGCCGGAGAAGGCCCCGGCGGGGGCGACGACGAGGAGTGCTGGGCCCGACAAACCGGGGCGTTTGTCTACCTGCCCGGGGTGGGCGGCGATGCCGGAATCGCCAGGATCATCGACGAGGCGAGGCTGGTTTTCCTGGGGCTCGAGGCGGGCCAGCCCGCGAAAATTGCCCGGTCGTGAACCATGGTGTATCTCTTCACGTAGAGGGTGGCGGGCCACTGGTTCCAGCCCGGCCCGGCGGGATGGCAGTTCGGTCAGGAGGCCGGCACCGATGAAGTCGCGACCACACTCCCGCCGCCCAGCCCTCGGTTGTGGTGAACTGCTCGAGCAGCGGCTGGCGCTCGCGGTCTCGGTCGTCGGACCGCTTCCCGATCTGACCGTCCCGGCCACGGGGACTTCGCAGACCATCTCGGTCGCGGGTGTCTTCGACGACACGGCCGTCACCGGCACCGTGGTGCAGTTCAACGTCAATGCCGCCGCGCCCAACGACCGGCTGTTCGTCGAGCTCTTCGACCAGGCGGGGCCCGGCCGCACGCGCACGACGCCGCTCACCGCCGCCAATTTCCTGGGGTATGTCGACCGCGGCGACTACGCGAACACGATCATCCATCGCAGCATGCCCTCCTTCGTGGTGCAGGGCGGCGGGTTCCGCGCCCCGACCGTGGCGTCGAACCAGGTTGGAGGCAGCCCGTCCGCCATCTCGGCACGGCCGGCGGTGTCGAACGAGCCGGGCAACACGAACGTCCGCGGCACGATCGCGATGGCGAAACTGGGCAGTGATCCGAACAGCGCCACCAACCAGTGGTTCTTCAACCTGGCCGACAACTCCGCGAACCTCGACAACCAGAACGGCGGCTTCACGGCGTTCGGCCGCGTGCTCGGCGGCGGCATGGCCGCCGTCGACGCGATGGCGGCCGTGCCCACCTTCAACTTCGGGGGCGTGTACAGCGACCTGCCCCTGCGAAACGTCCCGTCGCCGGTCCCGAATCCGTTCGTGATCCAGCCGGGCCAGTACGTGACGCTGCCCTCGATCCGGAGGGTGGGCGAGCTGGTCTACACCGCCACCAGCAGCGACCCGACGCTCGTGACGGCCGGCTTCGCGGGCGATTCGGCCGGCACCAACCTCGTGCTGGAACACAGGCCCGACCGGTCCGGCTCGGCGGTGATCACGGTCCGGGCCACGTCGGTCTTCGATCCCACCGACTTCCGGGAGGATCAGTTCACCGTCGTCCGTCAGCCCCCCACCGGCCCGGCCGCGCCGGGCGTCGCGGCGGGGCTGCCGGGCAACGGCAGGGTGGCGCTCACCTGGACGGCTCCGGCATCCAACGGCGGCGCCGCGATCACCGACTACGTCGTCCAATACAGCGCCAACGGCGGCACGAGCTGGACCAACTTCGCCGATGGCACCTCGACGGCCACCTCCGCCACCGTGACCGGCCTGGCCAACGGCACGGGCTACACCTTCCGCGTCGCCGCGGTCAACAGCGCGGGTCCGGGCGAGTTCTCCACCGCGTCGGTCGCGGTCGCGCCGCGGTCGTTGTTCGTCGTGGGCGCCGAGATCGGCTACGGCAGTCGGCCCGTGGTGCGGCTGGTCAACGCGGCGAACGGGGCCGTGGTCGCGCAGGCGACCGCCTTCGAGGAGAACTTCCCGGGCGGAGTCCGGGTGGCCATGGGCGACGTCGACGGCGATGGCACCGCCGAAGTGGTCGCGGCATCCGGGCCGGGACGGCCGTGCGAAATCCGAGTGTTCCGCCAGCAGATCACCGGTGGCTCGACGGCGCTGGTGGAGCTGCCCGCCTACCGCACGCAGCCCTTCGGCCCCCGCTACACCGGCGGCGTCGACGTGGCCGTGGGCGACGTCGACGGCGACGGCCGCGAAGATCTGGTGGCCGCGATGTCGCGCGGCGCGGGGACCGTGGCCGTGTTCCGCTCGGTGAACGCCGCCGATCCGGTGCCCGACGCGCCCTACCGCGCGTTCACGCCCTTCGGGCCCACGTTCGACGGCGGGGCGACGGTGGCCGTGGCCGACGTGGGCACGTTCGTGGCCGGTCGGCTCGTGAGCGCGACGGCCGTCGACGACCGCGTGGAGATCGTCGTCGGCAGCGGCGCGGGCATGCGGTCGATGGTGCTCGTGTACGACGTCTCCGCGAGCCCGCGCGTGGTGACCACGATCCTGCCCTTCCCCGTGCCGCAGCAGGGGGGAGTCTCCGTGGCCGCGGCCCGTTACAACGCTGATGCGATCGACGACATCTTCGTGTCCGCCGGCCGGGGTGGCGGCTCGGCCATGCGCGTCTACAGCGGACGGATCGACCAGCCGACGCTGCTGCTGTCGGCGGCGGCGTTCGCGGCGCTGGCCCGGCCCAACGCGCCGGTGTTCACCGCGCCGATCGACAGCGACGGCGACGGCCGCGCCGACAGGTTCTATGCCACGCAGGGCGACGCGGGCGGCAGCGCGGGCGTGACGCACGTGT
>RFPF01000268.1 GCA_009926295.1 Planctomycetia bacterium | reverse complement strand
TCATGCATCGCCTCGCGTCGCTCGGCGGCGCGCGGCCTCGTGGATCATGTCCACCTGGCTGTCGGTCTCCGGTGACTGACGATCCACCTTGCGGGTGCCGGCTCGCGCAGCCGCGATGCGCTCGAGGGCCTCGCTCGCCGTCGCCCCCTGCGACACATGCCAGCAGCCGACCACGGTGCCCGTGCGGCCCACGCCGCCCCAGCAGTGGACGTAGACGGGGCGGCCGGCCGCGAGTTCACGGGCGATGTCAGAGTTGATAACGTCGTAACCCTCGGGGGTGGTGACGCTGCAGTCGATGATCGGATGGTGGATGCGCTTGAGCGCGCGGCCGCGCCAGCGGCCGAGTTCCTCCCAACTCCTGCCATACGACGCGAGGCCCTCCATGTCACGCGTCAGATCGATGATCGTCTCGATCCCCGCGTCGGCAAGCGCCGTGAGCTTCCACTCGTGGTGCTCCGAGTCGGGGCTGCCCGGATACTCGCCGGCCAGAATCTGCCTCGGCTCGACCCACCAGGCGTGAAACGCCTCGTCGAACACCCAGGGCACCACACCGCCGCCGCCGGCTCCATGCAAGCCGTCGGCGAGCGTTTCGAGGCGTTCGCGCATGGCGAGGATCTCGAGCCAGTAGCCCGGGATTCCCGACGCCCCGAAGCGGGCCCCAGCGAGCTGCCCCGCGATGGCGGCCGTCGTGTCGGCGTCGTCGCCAAGATTGGCGGCGCGAAGGATCGCATCGCGAAAGTCGTTCGCTCCGGCCACCGCCCAGATCGCCGCCTCGAGGGCCGCGACGCAGTAGCCCGAGCCCTTGATCGCAGATTCGCCCTTGGTTCGCCAACTGCCGCGGGCGACGGCCTCGACCTCCGTATGGAGCGGACCATGCGTCCAGAAGCCCGGCTCGCTCACCGTCTGCCACGATTCACCTCGGATCAGGGCGGCCGTCATGGCTGCCAGCACCTTACAGGCATCGACCGGGCGGGCCGCCGGATGCGTCGGACGGCTCGATGCGGCGGCCATCGCCACCACCTCCTCGGGATCGTGCGACCAGCGGATCGCCACCGGCGCGAGGCGCATGAGCGACCCGTTGGCGGCCGACTCTTCGTCGACGACAGGGTCGTGTGGCTCACCCGTGCGCTCGAAGCGGCGGAGCTGCCCCCTCGTGGTGATGCCGATGTCGAAGCATTCGCCGGTGGGGGAAAAATACCCGTCGTTCATCCAGCGGACGTAGCGTCGCATCTGATCCGCGGGGTCGTGGCCGCGGCGGTCGATGAGCGACTCGGCGAGGCAAAGGGCCATCGAAGTGTCATCGGTCCATTGACCGGGCTCGAGATCGAAGGGGCCGCCGCCTGTCATCTCGGACACCGGCGCGAACGAGCCGCGCGGCTTGAACTCCACCGTCGTGCCCACCGCGTCGCCGGCCGCCAGGCCGAGCAACGCCCCCCAGGCTCTGTCTCGCGTCGATCCCGTTCGTGGTTCGGTCATCTGATTTCCTCCACTCTGAATACCCGCTCGCCTCGCCGGCGCTTCAGGCGGCGAGCCACGACTCATCCACCCCACGGGCCTCCAGGAGTGGGCGAAGCAGGTCAAAGGCGTCCCTGAGGCGGCGCTGCACCATCGACGGAGACAGGGAGAGCTTGTCCGCCGTGTCTCGGATCGAAAGGCCGTCGAACAGCTTCAGGTTCACGAGTTGCCGATGCTCGGGGTCGGCCAGGAGCCCGATGCACTCCTCGAGGATGGGCAACAGGTCTGCTCGCTCGGCCTTCGCCGGCAGGCGCTTGAGGAACGACTCGCCCGCACCGCTGGCTGACTCGTTCCAGTCGAGGCTGCTCTCCGAAATGATCTTCACGCTCCGGTCCGCACGATAGTTCCGATGCCAGTTCACCGCCTCGTTACGGACGATGCGGCAGAGCCAGCCACGCACCCCCGCCTTCGCCCTGGCGGGATTGAACCGCCCACCCACACCGGGCTTGGCCAGCCCGAGCAGTTTCACCGCCGTCTGGCCAACCACGTCGTCCACCGCCCACTCATTCACACCGAACCTGCCCTTCACCCCCAGCTTGCGGAGGCTTTTGGCCGCAAAGTCCCGGACGACCGGGCCGATGTCGGCCCACAGGCCGTCGAACCCCATGCCCGTGTTCTGAAACGCTTCCAGCTTCTTTGCCACGTCGTTGTTGCTCATGTTCATGCTCCCTGTTGCCTGCCCGATCACCACTCCCACGCCGCACACTCTCGAACTACGCCGAACCCCGAAGTCTCGCGACACGAGGGACAACCTTGGTCCCTCACCGCCTGGCACCTCACCACGTGCCTCTACCTAATAGGGGTACAATGAAATTGGGTCGTTTTCGGCCAATTTTGGCCTTCCCAAACCTCCCTTCTTGCCCGAATTACTGACAGCGGGGCGGTGGCGTACCACCCACCCCGCCACCTCTAAACCTTCCGGCCAGGGATTTTCTGAAACCCGGCCACGGTTTTTTGGGCGTGCGAAATCCCCGCGGAGCGATCTCGCCCTACCGTCGTAGTTCCTCCAGCAGCCACGCGAGGAGGAACACCCCATGCAGCGAGAACCAAAGATTGGTGAGTTGGTCGAGGTCACCCGCAACTCAGGGAGCCACCCCTGCCGCATCGGCGAGCGGGTGATCGTCTCGCAGGTGGACGACTCCGACGACACCCTGAAGGGGGTGCTCCGCGGCACGAAGGCCGTCGCAGACTTCTGGATCCCGTACGCCGACGTCGAGCCCGTGCGGTTCGGCTGGGCGTTCGCCCGGCGGCATCTGCCGAGCGACCTGGTCGCGCTCCTCGAGGCCTGCGACGGCATCGAGTTCCTGAAGCTCAGCCGTGACGTCAAGGAGTGTCTCGTCGATCAACTTCCAGACTGGAAAGACCGGGTGCTGGCGGCGA
This sequence comes from Planctomycetia bacterium, assembly GCA_009926295.1. GTDB lineage: Bacteria > Planctomycetota > Planctomycetia > Pirellulales > UBA1268 > RGVT01. The sequence goes on along the minus strand of RFPF01000268.1, from coordinate 1,522 downwards.
TCGAGCGGGCTGACCTCGCGAGCGACGAATTCGACGACCTCGACGACGAGGACGACGACTGAACTGCCACACACCCGACACCATCCATCCCCCGCACTGAAAGGCAACGACCATGCGTCCGGCACCCGTTGGCACACGCATCCGCGTGATTCGCAACCGCAACAACCACACGTACACCCTCGGCAGGGTCTACTGCGTCCAGCACGACGACCACGACGGCACGTTCAAGGCGGCCGACTCTGCCGGCAACGTGGGAAATTGGCTGCGGTGGGATGAGGTCGAACCCGCAGGCCCGAGCACCTGGGCGCGGATCGCCGCCGATCTGCCCGAAGAACTCGTGCGATTTCTGAGCGCGTTCGACGGCATCGACGACATCGTGCTCAAGGAGTCGGTGCTCGACGGCGTCCTCGCCGACCTGCCGGACACGCACGAGCAGGTGACTACGTTCGCCGGCACCGACCTCGGCAAGCAGATCGTGGCCGCCAACAACCCCCTCGACGATTCCAGGAAGGAGCAGAAGAAGTCATGAGCACCGCCACGCTCGGTTCGCCCGCCGCCCGCAACTCCTACGCCGCCGCCGCGGGCCTGCCCGCCGCCGGGGCCCGCGTGGCGATCTCGGGATTTTCCCGGGCCGCCCACGAGGAGCTCGCCCGCCTGCTCGAACTCCACGGCTACCACCCCTCGGCCTTTGCGACCGGCGCCGATGCCGTGCTCGTGCCGGAGGCCACGCCGGAGATCATCGAGGAGGCCGAGCGGGCCGGCCGCCAGGTGCTCCTGCCGAGCCAGCTCCGTGACGAACAGCAGCCGCTGCCAAACCGCACGCCGGTGGAAATCACAGCCGAGAGTGTGCGCATTCTCGACGTGACGCTGCCACGCCGGCCCGCAGGCTCGCCCCTCGTGCCGCCCGCCGAGCGGTTTGCGCACCTCTGCTTCGACAAGACGTTTCTCACGGCGGCCCGAGCTGTGGCGATCGCCGCCGACGCCGGCATGCCCTGTGCCCTCGAAGGCGACACGGCCGTGGCCAAGACGACCGCCGTGCTCTGGATCGCCCATCTTTGCCGTCAGGATGCCGTGCGGCTCAATCTCAACGGCCAGAGCGATACCGGCGAACTGGTGGGACGCTTCGTGCCCTCGACGGAACCGGCCCCGGCCCCGCAGTGGGCGTTTCGGGAGGGGATCGTGCCCCGGGCGATGCGTGCCGGCGACTGGGTGATCCTCGACGAGCTGAACCTCGCCGAGCCCCAGGTTCTCGAGCGGCTCAACCCCGTGCTCGAGCAGCCCGCGACGCTCGTTCTCTCGGAGAACGCCGGCGTGCGCTTCGGCGCCGGCGGCGACATCCCCGTGGCCGACTCGTTTCGGATCTTCGCCACGATGAACCCCGCCACGTATTCAGGCCGCTCGGTCCTCTCGCCGGCGTTTCGCGACCGTTTCAATCTCTGGAACTCGCTCGAAGCCCCGGGGGAAACGGAGTATCGGGCACTCCTCGCCAGGCTCGTGCACGGGGTGCAGCCGGAGTTCATCC
>RFPF01000267.1 GCA_009926295.1 Planctomycetia bacterium | reverse complement strand
GGTGGCCCACGCCCTGTGCTACAAGCGGCGGCCGAGCATCGGTCTGGTCGAGACGCCCGCCCCGCTGCCGCCCGGCCTCGACTTCGACCTCTGGGCGGGGCCGGCCCCGAAGGTCGTGCCGATCCGGGCGAAGCTGCACTACGACTGGCACTGGGATCACGTCACCGGCAACGGTGATCTCGGCAACCAGAATCCCCACGAACTCGACAAGGCACGCTGGGGTCTCGGCAAGCAGGAGCTCCCGAGGAGGGTGGTGAGCGTCGGAGGCCGGCTCGGCTACGTCGACAACGGCGACGTGGCCAACAGCCAGGTGACGCTCTTCCAGTGGGACGACGCGCTCCTGATTTCCGACGTCCGCGGCCTCGAGATCAAGTCGCCGGTCACGTTCGGCCTCGCGGCCGGCCCGCTGGGCGTGGCAAACATCTGGTGGGGTGAAACTGGCTATGCCGTGGCACCGAACTACCGTTCCGGCGTGGCGTTCGACTATGCGGGGAACGAACTCGGGAAGTGGAGCGGGGGAGAGGATCAGGCCCACTTCGCCAACTTCGTGAAGGCGGTGCGGAGCCGCCGGCACGGCGACCTGCACCTCGACATCGAAGACGGGCATCTGTCCAGCGCACTGGCGCACCTCGGCAACGTGTCGTGGGCGCTCGGCGAGACCGCCCCGCCGGGCACGCGGCCCGGCCTCGAGAAGGGGAATCGGCACGTGATCCAGACGTTCGACAGCTTCGAATCCCACCTGCTCGAAAACATGGTCGACTTCGAGGCAACGAAGTTCCGCATCGGCCGCGAACTCACGATCGACCCGCAGACGGAGCGGTCGACCGACGCGGATGCCAACCGGCTGTTCACCCGTGAGTATCGCAGGGGTTTCGAACTGCCCCGTGTCTGACGCGGCTCGGCGGGCTCCACCGCGGACCAGGTCCGCTTCGTCTGCGGTTCAGGGAACCGGCACCGGCGGGCCACGCCGACGTCGCTGCCACTCCGCCGTCCGCCACCATTCCGGTCCCTCGGCCTCGACCTCCGCAGCATGGGCCCGCAGGCGGCCCATCATCGAGTCGAGCCTCTCTGGCTCGTCGGCGGCACGGTCGAACTCCTCGGCCCGATCATGCGCGAGGTCGTAGAGCTCGGCTTTCGTGAGCTCCTCGTCGGCCACGATCTTCCAGTCGCCTTCGCGGTAGGCCACCTTGCCGCCCCAGCGCCAATACAGCGGTTCCGGCCGCTCCACCGTGCCACCGGCGAGCGCCGGCAGGAGGTTCGCGCCGTCGAGCGTCACGCCCTGCGGCGACTCGAGCCCCGCCACCGCGAGCACGGTGGGAAAGAAGTCGCTGCCGATCACCGTGAGATCGCTCTCCGCACCCGGCTGGATCCGGCCGGGAAAGCGGACGAGCCCCGGCACGCGGTGCCCACCCTCGTAGACTGACCGCTTGCGGGCCCGGAGCCCGCCGGTGAGGCCCCGGCCCGGTCCCTTCGTCCCGTCCCCCTCGGGGCCGTTGTCGCTCGAGAAGAACACGAGCGTGTTCTCGGCTGCGCCCAGTTCATCGAGCGTTCTCATGAGCATGCCGAAGGCGTCGTCGAGCTGCGTCACGTTCGCCCGATACGTCCGCTCCTCGGGATCGGCGATCGCCGCGTGGAGTTTTTCATAGCGTTCGGCCGAGGCGATCGGATAGTGCGGCTCGTGGGTCCACACGGCAAGAAAGAAGGGTTTCCCGGGGTCGCGCTTCGTCTTCAGCCAGTCGATCGCCTCCCGGGCGAGGAACGGCGCCGAGTAGTCGTCGGCCTTGCCGACGGCTTCGCCGTTGCGGACGAAGTTCTCCGGGAAGGCGTGGCTCGGGGCGGCGTTGTTCTGCGTGGCGAGCCACCAGGCGTAGCCGTGGGCGTCGGGCTGGGGCTGCGCGGGGGAATTGAATTTCCCGTTCAGGTGCCATTTCCCGACGTGGCAGGTGTCGTAGCCGGCCCCGCGGAGCAGTTTCGGCAGCGCGATCTCGCTCGTGCGGAGATGGATCGGGCTCCCCTCGGGAATCCACGTGAAGACACCGGTGCGGTACGGATGCCGGCCCGTCAGGAGTGCGGCGCGCGACGGCGAACACACCGGGCAGGCGGAGTGGCAGTCGGTGAGCTTCAAACCCTCCGCTGCAAAGCGGTCGAGGTTCGGCGTGATCGCAGCCGTGTTGCCGTAGCAGCCGAGTTCACCGTAGCCGAGATCGTCGGCCAGGAACAGGACGACGTTGGGCCGCGGATCGCCGGCGCACGCCAAACCCGTGGCAGCCAGGAATCCAATGATCAGGGTCAGGGCGAGAATGGCGGTCTTCACGGGCGTGCGGCCTCCGGGGGCTGATCGGAAAATCGAAACGGGTCGTCGTGCCGTTGCATCTCGGCGAGCAGGAGACGCTCCATCCCGGCCCTCGTCGCGGCATGGGCCGGTTCGTCGGCGAGGTTTTTCTGGTTCGACCGCGGCGCCCGAGGGAGGAGGGCCGCCACGGCGGAATCATGATGCTCCGCGAGGAGTTCGTGCGGGTTCTCGGCGAGATTGAAGAGTTGCGTGTGCAGGCCGCCCGCGGGCGACTCGTATTTGATGAGCTTCCAGTCGCCGCGACGCACGCTGCGGATACCCGGCTTCGCCCCTCCGCAGTAGACGCCATAGACCGTGTCGCGGACCGTCGGTGCCTTCCCCTCGAGCACCGGCAGGAAGCTCGTCCCCTCGTTGGTGTCGGGCGGCGCGACCCCGCAGATGTCGCAGAGCGTGGCGAGCGTGTCGCCGAGGTACACGTTGCCAGGGGCGCGCGCGCCTGGCTTCACGCCCGGCCCCTTCACGATGAATGGCACCCGCCAGGTGTGTTCGTAGAGATTCTGCTTGCCCTGGAGGCCGTGGCAGCCGATCGCGATCCCGTGGTCCGAGGTGTAGAAGATCCAGGTGTTGTCCAGTTCGCCGAGCGCCGCGAGCTTCTCGAGCACGCGGCCGATCTGCCGGTCGATGTTCTCGCTGCAGGCATACTCGCGGCCGCGCTCGTTGCGGATCGTGGCCGGATCGCGGCGGCGCCACACGCCGCTCACCTCGACCTCGTCGCGGACCTGCATGTCGGTGGAGTCGAACGGATGCCTCGGCAGCCAGTTGGGCGGCAATGGCGGCTGCCGCGGATCGGCCGGCGGCGGAGCGGACTCGTCGGTGTGGTTCACCGCGCCGTACTTCGCGAGCAGTTCGGGCATGCCGTCGCGGGTGTCGTGCGGGTGGGAAAACCCGAAGTAGATGAAAAACGGGTCGGCGTCCTGCGATCGCTCTCGGTCCTCGAGGTAGGCCAGCACCTGATCGCCATGCCAGATGCTGCCCGACTCGGCCGTGCCGCCCCGCTTCGTCGCGTCGCGGCGGAGGGTGAACAGCGCGTCGGCCGCCTCGTAGGCGTTGCCCTGTTTGCAGGTCCGCATCGTGTCGTAGCCGGCGGCGTTGAACACCGGCGCGAGCGTGAACCGCTCGAGTCCGGGTGGGCAGTGCGGGGCGGCGGCGGATCGCGGCGGCGCGTTTTTCGTGCGCTTCGTCGTATTCGGCCCGATCGGCAGGTGCCAGACCGACCGGCCGCTCATCACCATGTGTCGGCTGGGCGTGCAGACCGCGCCCGAGAACGACCCCATGTGGTACGCGGCGTCGAACACCATCCCCTCGGACGCGAGCCGCTCGAGAACCGGGGCGTGGAGGGTCGAGGCCGGGTTGTAAAACCTGAAATCGAACGGCGATTGGTCGTCGACGATGATGAAGAGAATGTTCGGCCGCTTCGATTTCGGGGCCACCGCCGCCTTCGCCCCGGAGCGGGCATCGGCGAACGGCAGCGGCCAGGCCGGGTCGGGCACGTGCTCACGGTCGAGGATCACCTCCATCCGAGCGACGGTGGCGGGCTGTTCGCCTGCGAGGTCACGCGACTCGCCCGGGTCGGCGGCGAGATCGTAGAGCTCGGTCGGGGCCGCCCGGGCCCGATCCTTGCCGTTCGCCGCCCGACGGATCGCCTTCCAGCGGCCATCGGTCGCCGTCTGCCAGGCGCGTTCCGTGAGTTCGCGGTACAGCACGCGGTCGGCCGCCGGGGCCGACTCCCCGCGGAGCGCCGCCGCGAGGCTCACGCCGTCGAGGTGTGGTGGAATCCGGTCGCGGAAGCCGGCGAAGTCGAGGAGCGTCGGCAGCCAGTCCTCGAACCCGGTCGGCGCGTCGATCACCTGGCCGGCGGGAATCCTGCCGGGCCACACCACGACGGTCGGCACCCGCAGGCCTCCCTCGTAGGGCGAGCCCTTCCAGTCCCGCAGGTCGCCGTTGCTCTCGAGCCGTGCCGTGTCGAGCCCGCCGATCCCGGGCCACGTGGCCCCGTTGTCGCTCGAGAACACGAAGATCGTGTCGTCGGCGATCCCGAGCTCGTCGAGAAGCGCGACGATCCGGCCG
>RFPF01000266.1 GCA_009926295.1 Planctomycetia bacterium | reverse complement strand
GCAGAGAGCGGATGCCACGATGGCATCCGCGAACGTCCGGCGACGGGGCTGGGCAGCCCCGAGCGGTCTGGGCGAGTTGAGCCGTGCTCGGCTGAAGCCTGCCCTCCGGCGATCACAGGGGCCGCACCACTGACTGGCTCCGCCAGTAGTCGAAGAGCGTCTCGATTGAGTTCACGCCCCCGCCGACACCGCTCTTGTTGACGCCGCCGTACGGCACGCCCCGCGGGAACAGATTGTGGGCGTTGATCCAGGAGTTGCCCGCCACCATCGACTCGGCGACCCGCGCCGCCCGGCCAAGGTCGCTCGTCCAGACGCTGTTGGCCAGGCCGTAGTCGGTGTCGTTGGCCATCGCCACGGCCTCGTCCTCGCTGGCGAAGGTCGAGATGTAGGCGACCGGCCCGAAGATCTCCTCGCGGGCGGCGACGTTGTCGAGCGAGCCGGCCAGGAGCGCGGGCTTGACGTAGAAGCCGTCCTGCCCCGGCACCTGGGCCGGGCCACCCGGCAGCACGGCCTCGGCCCCCTGCTGCGTGCCCTTGTCGAGGTAGGCGAGCACCCGCTCCCGCTGCTTGGCATTCACGACCGGCCCCATGCCGGTGCCGTCGGCGAGTTGGTAGCCGACCTTCACGGCCTGCATCCGCCGCACGCACTCGTCGGTGAACTGCCTCGCGATCGAGCGGTGCACGAGCCACCGCGTGGCGTCGCAGCAGACCTGGCCCGAGTGGAACGTGATCGCATTCACGAGCTTTTGCGCCGTCTGCGGCACGTCGACGTCGTCGAACACGACCGCCGCCCCCTTGCCGCCGAGTTCGAGCTTCACCGGCACGAGATTGCGGCCGCAGGCCTCGCCCACCAGGCGGCCCACGTCGGGCGAGCCCGTGAAGCTCATGCGGCGAATGCCGGGGTGGCCGGCGAGGGCGGCCCCCGCCTCGGCACCGGTGCCGGCGACCACGTTGATCACGCCGTCCGGCAGCCCGGCCTCGCGGGCCAGCCGCGCGAGGTAGATCGCCGACAGCGGCGTATCCTCGGCCGGCTTGATCACGACGGTGTTGCCCGCGGCGAGCGCCGGCGAGATGCCCCAGCCGATGAGCAGGAACGGAAAGTTCCAGGGGAAGATGAAGCCGCAGGCGCCCCACGGGTGGCGGATCGTCCAAGCCTCGTGGCCGGCGACGGCGAGGACGCTTCTGCGCTGGACGTGCATCGCCATGTCGGCGAAGTAGCGGAGCGTGTCGATGCAGTTCTGCACGTCCCCCTCGGCATGGGCCCGCAGCTTCCCGGCGTCGAGCGCCTCGATCTCCCCGATGATCGGCTTGTGCTTCTGGATCGCGTCGGCGAGCCGGTGGAGGTGCACGCCGCGCTCGTTCGGCGCCATCGTGGCCCAGCCCGACGCCTTGAAGGCGCGTGTCGCCGCCTGCACGGCGTGGTCCACGTCGGCGGCCGAGAGCACATGAAACTCGGCGAGCGGCGCGCCGGTGCCCGGATCGAGCGTGTTCATCGTCCGGCCCGTCGAGCCGACGACGTCCTTCCCGCCGATCACGCTCGCCAGCGGCGACGTCGCCAGGAACCTCTCGACCTCGGGCAGCAGACGGGGGGCGGCGATCGTGGCCATCGTGGAAGTCTCCTCGGCAGGGGTGTCGTTCGGCTGCGGTATCTTCGGCGACCCGCGTTCATCCCCGCAAGGGTCGCGCCGCCGCGATTCGTTATGCGCAAGCGAGCGCACCGCCCAGCCAGCGGCCCGCCGCCAGGCCGCTCGTCGCCGCCCCTTCCACCTTGGGTCCGGCGAACGCGTCGCCGCAGCACACGATCGGTGGTGCGGCTGTCGCGACCACGAACGGTGCGTCGAGCACCACCGTGGGGGTCGCGAACTTCCAGCGCTGGAGCGACTGCTCGACCACGGCCGCTGACCCGATCCACGGTGCGGCGAGTTCGCGGAGCGTGCGGGCGACCTCGTCGGGCGGGTCGTCGAACCGCGTCCGGCTGAACTCCGCCGAGGCGTGCACCGTGAGCGCGGGCCGCGGGGAGATCCCCTTGAGGTGGTTGTCGGCGAGCCACGAGATCGGCCCCGACTCGAACTGGATGCCGCCCGGTGCCGGCACGCAGCTCGGACGATCGAGCGCGAGCATGAGCGCGAAGCAGGGATCGTAGGCCACGGTGGCGAGCCTGCGCCGCGCCTCGGCCGCGATTCCGCCAGCCGGGTCGGTGAGGAGCCCGCCGGCGGCGAACAGGTCGAGCGCCTGGGGGACGGGGGTCGTGACGACGACGCCACGCACGGCGAGTGGTGCCGCGTCCTCGATCTCGAGCCGCACTCGTTCCCCGTCCGTCGCCACTCCGACGACCCGCGCCTGCGTCCGCACCTCGGCACCGCCGGCGTTGACCTCCGCCGCGAGAAATTTGGGCAGGTCGGTCATCGCCTGCATGCCGCGCCAGCGGGCATGACCGTCGGCGGCCGGCACGACGGGCCCCTCGACCCCCGCGGCCCGGGAGAAGCCGTCGCACCATCGGGCGACACGGCCCGCCGCGGCCGCCGCCTCGACCAGACCGGCGAAGTCCGCTCCGCGCACGGTGAAGAACTGGGCTCCGTGGTCGAGCACGGCGTCTGCCAGACGGCGCGTCGCCATGCGCCCGCCGACGCCCCGGGCCTTGTCGAGAACGATCACCTCGAGCCCCGCCGCGGCGAGTTCGCGGGTGGCGCACAACCCCGCGATCCCCGCGCCGATCACGGCCACGTCGAATCGCCGTTCGCCGTCCGCCGTCATACCGTTCCTCCTCGCGTGCCGCGGGGCGTCGTTATCCGCCCCGCCCGCCGTGCGCCTGCGGAAGGAGAAGCCCCATGAGATCGGTCGTGCAGGGCATCCGACTCGACGCCAGGATCTCGCCGGCTTCACACCCCGCCATGATCCCCACGGTCTCGGCCATGGCCCGCACCCGCGGAAACACGTGGGCCTTCTCGGCGGGGAATTGCGACGTGTAACAGCGAATCGCCTCGAGCTTCGTGTCGAGATGGCCGGCGATGTCGACCACGAGCGGCCAGTGACCGTGCGGCACGGCCGGGACGCCGGCGAACAGGAAGTAGGCGAGCAGGTGCGGGACGGTGTGCACCGGCAGGCCGGCGAAGGCGTCGTCCCACTTCGTGAGCCGCGAATAGAAGACGGCGGCCTCCGTGATCGCCACGGCCTGCGCGTGGTCAGGCGAGGCGAGCGGCGTCTTGTCGCCGAGCGCGAGCACGATCCGTGGCCGCCAGCGGCGGAAGATCGTCGCCAGCGCCACCCGCACCTCCACGCCGTCGAACAGCCGCCGGTTCGGGAAGGCGAGCGTCTCCCGATGGACGACGCCGAGCACCTGCGCCGCGGCCGCAGCCTCGGCGAGGCGTTCCTCGGGGCCGCTCGACCGCGGCGTGGGCTCCCCGTCGGTGAGATCGACGATGCCCACCCTTCGGCCCTGCGCCGCGAGCAACGCGAGTGTTCCCCCACAGCCGATCTCGACGTCGTCGGGATGGGCCCCGACCGCGATCACGTCGAGTGGTTCGGGGAGTTGCGCCACGGTCAGGCGGGCTTGGTCGCCGCGATGAGGAAGCTCGGGTTGAGCGATTCGAACCGGATCCGGTCGAGCTGCTCGACGCCCCGGGCGACGTTGACCATCCAGTAGGCGGCGTCGGTCGCCCGGGCCCGGAGCAGCGCGTGGACCGCCGCCAGGTTTTCGATGCTGTTGCACGCGGTCACGAGCCGGCCGCCGGCCTTCAGCCGCTTCCACGCCTCCTCGACGAGCATCTGCACGTCGCGGCCGCTGCCGCCCACGTAGATCGCGTCGGGATCGGGCAAATCCTTCCACGCCTCGGGGGCCTTGCCCAGCACCGCCCGGAGATTCGCCACGCCGAACCGCTCGGCGTTCGCCGTGATCAGCCGGTGGTCGTCCGGATCCATCTCGATCGCGTGCACGCTTCCGGCGTGCGCGATCCGGGCCGCCTCGAGGCTCACCGATCCGCTGCCGGCGCCCACGTCCCACACGACGCTGTTTGGCTCGAGCGACAGTTCCGCAAGCGCCAGGGCCCGCAGTTCGGCCGGCGTGAGCAGGCCCCGCTTCGGCCGCGACTGCAGGAAGCACTCGTCGGGATTGCCGAACAGCCTCCGCCCGACCTGCCCGGGCGCGTCGGCCGCCTTGGCCTTGCGGACGAGGATCATCACGTTGAGCGGGCCGAAAGAGTCGTTCGCGATGTCGGCGAGGCTTCCCTGCGTGACCCGCTCGTCGGGCGAACCGAGATTCTCGCAGACGTAGGCCTGGAAGTAGTCGATCCCCTCGTCGATCAGCGTGCGGGCCACAGCCGCCGGCGACCACTGCTCACTCGTGAACAGACCTACCGTCTCACTCGTGCGGATCTTGTCCACCACGCGTTCGATCGACTGCCCCGCAAGGTTCGCGAGGAACGCGTCTTCCCACGACTCCTT
>RFPF01000265.1 GCA_009926295.1 Planctomycetia bacterium | reverse complement strand
GTTCATCGCCTACGACCTCGTGCGCACGATCGGCAGCCCGGAGAGCACCACGCTCGCCAATCCGCTGCTGAACGCGCTGGCCGACACCTTCGGCTGGCGGTAGCTGCTTCCTCCGTCGGATCGGATCACGCCGTCGCCGTGTCCACCGGGCGCGTCAGGAGGAGTCCTGCCAGGACGAGAGCGATCTGGCTGACCACGTAGCCTGCGAGCAGGATGAGCACGCCGCTGGTGAAGCCGTAACTGTGGAGGCCGATGCCGAGCTGGTTGGTGCCGAACCAACTCCAGGCCGTGATCACGTTGCCGCCGATGGCGAACAGCGCGAATCCGCGCTGTCCCAGCCAGCGATCCCATCGGGCATGGAGGGCCGCCGCGTTCCAGAGCACGATCATCAGGGCGCCGTTCTCCTTCGGGTCCCAACCCCAGAACCGACCCCAGCTGTCGTCCGCCCACAGGCCGCCGAGCACGGTGCCGATGAAGCTGAAAAACAGCGCGAAGCAGACCACGCCATACGTCATCCGGTAGAGGCGGTCCTGAACGTGCCGGCCACGATCCGCGGCGGCGGGCCCGCCGCCGTTCCACCTCGACCAGAGCCGCTGCACGATCGCGCAGGTGCCGAGCATGCCGGCGAGGAACGTGGCCCCGTAGCCGAGCGTCACGGTGACCACGTGCGTGGACAGCCAAAACTGCGTGTCGAGCACGGCCTGAAGGACGTGCATCGTGTCTCCGGAGTCGAGGCCGTAGGCCACCATGAGCGTCAACGCACCGCTGGCGGCCGCCACCAGATTGCCGATCCCGAGGCGGAACAGCGACTCGAGCCCGAGGCCGGCGATCACGCACGCCCAGCCGATGAACACCGCGGAAGAGTAGAGATTGACCACGGGCGGCCGGCCGGTGAGGTAGATCCGTGAGACGAGCGCGAAGGTGTGCACCACGAAGATCCCCACGAGCATCCACGTGACGAGGCGATTGAGCGGCCCGTGCCAGACGAGGAAGCTCGTCAGGCACAGGACGGTGGCCAGCACGTAGAGCCACTTGGCGAGGTCGGTCGGATTGAATCCGTTGAACCACGCCTCGTAGGCGGTCTTGGTGGCCGTTTCGCGCACCGCCGGCAGCGCGGCGATGGCCTGCGTGTAGGACCGCAGCGCCGCGTTGAACTCCAGCGGGCGCCCATCCACGACGCCCAGAAGGTCCGTGAACGGCAGGATGGCGGGGTTCAGCCGATACGTCGGCATCCCTTCCCGGCCGTCGAGCATCCGGCCGACGATGGCGGTGACCACCGCGGGATACAGCGCCTGCCAGCGGGCGTCGCGCTGCGAAGCGTTTTCGCCGGCAGCGAAGCCGTCGAGCGGAGGGATGACGGCCGGGGGATGATTGTCGTCGAGCATCCGCGCGCCCTGCACGAGCCGGGCCAGACGCTCCGCCACGGCCCGGCGGGCCTCCTCCCCCTCGCCTGACGGATCGGGCATCGCCGGAGTCTCGTAGGCGAACCGCAGGAGGTCGTAGGCCATCAACTTCTGCTCGATCTCGAGGTACTTCTTCTGAACGAAGGATCGTTCCTCGGGCGCCAGTTCACGGATCGCCTTGACCTGCGTCCGGAGCTGCTCACGGCCCGGGGCCAGTTCGGCGGCGGAATACCGATGCCCCTGCCGGCGGGTGAGGTCGAAGAGGTCGAGGACCTCGAGGGCGTCGATGCGGAACACCGGCGCGCGGTCCGCCCAGCCGGCGCCGGCCATGTGGGCGAGCAGCCAGCGGGTGGCCGAGACGCGGCCCTTGGGGCCGCCGGCGGCCGCGTCGTCGGGCATGACGACGCTCGTCCGGTTGCCGAGGAGTTGGAGCGTGTTCCGGGCGACCGTGTCGAGAGGCTTCACGCGGCCCTCGTGCATCACGGGAATCGATCCGGCGGCAGGCCAGTCGGCCTCGTCGCCACCGCCGGCATGCGGCCGCGCAGCCGGCAGCACGAGCAACGCCACCAGGCCGAGCCCCACCGCGGGCACGAGCCAGCCGCCCGCCGGGGCGGTCGGCCGGGAAGACGCCGCGTCGCGGCCGGCCTCGCGCTCGTGACGATCGGCGAACCGCACGAACGTGCCGCCGAAGTGCACCAGCATGCCCCAGAACGCCAACACGCAGGCCACGTAGGGAATGAGCCAGCCGGCGTTGCCGACCACCTGCAGGCCCGTCATCTCTCCGATCCTGCCTCCACCGAGATCCACCGGCGAATACTGGCTCTGGTAGAAGGTTTCACCGCGGTAACGGACTGGGTTGTTCATCCAGATCCGGCCCTTCTGCTCGGCCTTCGTGCCCGTGTCGACGAACGTCACGTACGACGAATAGTCCCGGGGCGTGTTGCTGGCGGCATAGTCGAGCTTGCGGACGTCGTCGAGCATGACCGAGTAGGGCTTGTAGTCGCGGCGGAACCGCAGCTGCAGCCGCCATGGGCCCCCGGGCGCATCCACCGAGTCGCACTCGTCGGCCTGCCCGCCCATGAATATCTGGGCCTGGTCGTTGAGGAACTGGCTCACGAGGAACGTGCCGAGGTCGCGGCCCGACGCCCGCTCCGTGAGCCGCACGTAGGCCGAGGCGATGTTGGATCGCGACGACGCGCCTCCTTCGGGCGGCCGCCCGGTCGCCAGCCAGCGCGTGCCCAGCCCCGTCGTCGCCCGGTTGGGGGCCACCGGGCCGACACGCACCACCGCGGAATTGGGGAGATAGTCGACGACACTGAGGTCGAAGGGCAGCCCGTCGATCGAGATCGGGGCTCCGCCCGCTCGTGCTGCCAGAAGCCGTCCCGAGATGGCCGTCACCGAGTCGTTCGCGGCGTCGCCGACGCCGATCACGGCGAGTTCCGTCTCGTCGGGCCGGTAGGCCATGTTCGTCGACTGGCCCTCCAGCAGCGACATCCGTTCCTCGATCTGCCGGTCGCCGAAGATGAATTGGCCCAGCATCAGAAGGCCGACGGCGGCATGGATCAGCACGTTGCCGCCGCGGGCCCCGAACACGAGCACGAGCCCGGCCAGCAGCACGAGCGCCGCCGCGCTGGACTGGATCAACTGCCACATGATCCTCAAGCCGGGATCGTTCATCCGCCACGCCTCGCCCCCGACGAGCGTGAGCACGACGACGGCAGCCCCCACGGCCGCCGTGCCGCCGAGGATCGCCTGAACGACGCGGCGACGGCTGCGGAAGGCCGCAGCGCCGAGGCCCAAGGCGCCGAGTCCGCAGCCCGCCTGCACCATCCGCCACACGACCTGGTAGTCGATCGGAGGCTGACCCTGGAGCCCGTCGGAGCGATGGCCGGTAAGGATCACTCCGGCGGTCAGGGCCGCGCCGGCCAGCGTGAGAAGCACGCCCCATGCCAGCCTCGTGCCCCGCGCCGCCACGTGGAACCGCGTGGCCTTCGCCGCAACGAGGTTGACGAGGAGGACGAGCCCGATCACCGCGCCTCCCGGAAACGGAAATGAGCCATGAAGCGAAGACGGCCCGAACACCGTGACCGGGAAGAAGTCGGACCACGGCACCCACGCCACCCAGCTGTTGAAGTACTCCGCCTTCACCTCGGGCAGGTTCTTCTCGTCCTGGGCGAGCGTGCCGACGAACAGGAGAAACGTTGCCGCCAGGAACATGACGACCGTGATCTTGAGCGACCCGGCCGCCTGCAGGGCCCGCCACGCCAGACCGCCGGCCGAGACGTCCACCGGCGCCGAACTGGAGCCGCGGGCAGGGGAGAACGCCGCGGGAAGACTGCCGGTTGCCATGCTCGATCCTTTCGAGACGATCGGGGGAGACGCGGTTATTTCCAGCGCAGCGACGAGACGAAATCGACGAACCGGTCGCGCTCCCGCCTCGCGACGGACGCCGGGCCCTTGAACTTGACGAACAGCGAGGACGAGTCGTCGCGCGGAATGATCGCCCCGAGGATCGCGGTGCCCTCGCCCCCATCGGCGGTCGCGGCGTCGGGCAGCAGCACCACCGTGGCTTGGATCCCATCGACGTCGATCCTGTCGCCGGCGGCGATCGCCTCCTGCGCCCTCTTCGCGAGGGCTTCCTCGTCGGCGGCCTCCAGCTGACCGGCCCAGCGGGCGACGTTGCTCTCGAGCGACCCCGAGGCAGGAATCACGGTCACCTCGTGCCCCAGGGATGGATCGCCGATGGTGAGCGTCGCGAGGCGGAGTCCGCCCCCGCCGCCATCCGACCAGCCTTCCGGCACGTCGTACCGCAGCGGGGACCGTCCGGGGACCGAAGCGGGGGCCGCGGCCGCAGAGGCGGCGGCCCGGGGAACGCGGTAGGTGCGCACGTCTCCGGGGCGCAGGTCGGCGGCGCTGCCGCATCCGCCGGCGAACACGGCCCCTCCGACCACCGCGATCAGGGGCTTCAAGGGCGACGCGCTGGCGGCACAACGGCCGATTCTGCTCACGCTCGGCATTATAGCGCCCGAGGCGGGC
>RFPF01000264.1 GCA_009926295.1 Planctomycetia bacterium | reverse complement strand
CGCGCCGGCTTCGGGCTCCCCGTATCCCCTCGCCGGACGTTCGCCTCCGCCCTCCAGGCTCCGGCTCACTCGGACCTGCCTGCGCTGCGCCATCCATGGGCGCTGGTCAGCTACGCCGTCTCCGGGACACGGGGAGCCCGAAGCCTCCTCACTGGCTTCATGAAGTAGGGGGGAGGATCGGGGTTGTCCCCTGCCATTGAGACGGCGTATTTGACCAGCGCAGGCAGGAGGCCCAAGCGGAGGCGCTCCCGCCGGCGCAGGCAAATCCGAGCGAGTGAAGCCCAGGATGGGCGCAGCGAGCGTCCGGCGAGATGGTAGGGGCGACCCCGAGCCGGATTGGGCGCGTTGAGAAAAAGACAGGCGGGACGCCTGTCCTACGCTGTGCCGTCAGTAAGCGCCGGTGACCGTGCCGCCGTCGAGGATCGTGGCGGCGTCGCCGACGCCGAGGCGCTTGCACCCCATGTCGAGGTACATCACCGCGTCGGCCCAGGTGCGGATGCCGCCCGAGGCCTTCACGCCGAGCCGGCCGCCGACGGTGTCGAGCATCAGCCGCACCGCCTCCGGTGTGGCGCCGGCGGTGCCGAAGCCGGTGGAGGTCTTCACGAAGTCTGCACCCGCCTCTTCGGAGAGGCGGCAGGCCGTCACGATCTGGGTGGGGGCGAGGTAGCAGGTCTCGAAGATCACCTTCACGAGCACCCCGTGGGGCCGGGCTTCGGCGACGACGGCGGCGATGTCGTCACGCACGCGCGAATCCGCGTCGGAGAGCAGGCCGCCGATGTCGATCACCATGTCGAGTTCGCGGGCACCGTCGCGGATCGCCAGCCGCGCCTCCAGCGCCTTGGTTTCCACGCGGTGGCTTCCGTGCGGGAAGCCGACCACGCTCGCGATCACGACGCTGCTGCCGGCCACGTGTCGGCTGGCGGCGGCCACGTCGGCCGGCCGCACGCAGAGGCAGCCGACGCCGCGAGACACGCACATCGCGGCGTTGGCAGCGAGGTCATCCGCGGTCTGATTTGGCTTCAGGACGGCATGGTCGAGCAGGGCGGCCACTTCGGGAACGGCACGGGTCGTCATCGATCAGGTTCCCCGTGCGAGGCGGGTGAGGGCGGCGATGCCGCGGCCGAGCGTGGCGTCGCTCACGGTGTAGGCGATGCGGAAGTGCGTGTCGGCGGCGCCGAACACGCTGCCCGGCACGACGAGCAGCTTCTCCTCGTCCACGGCCCGCTCGGCGAAGGCCTTGCCCGACCCGCCGGGGGCTTCGGGGTAGAGATAGAAGGCGCCGCCGGGCTCCACGAAGCGGTAGCGGCCGCGGAGGGCGGCCATGAGCATGTCCCGCTTGCGCCGGCACTCGGCCAGCGGCGCTTCCATCGGGGCGTCGAGGGCGGCCAGCCCGGCCCACTGACCCACCTGCGGGGCGCAGACGAAGGTGTACTGCTGCAGCATCGTGCAGGCGTCGACGACGGGCTTCGGGCCGTGCACCCAGCCCACTCGCCAGCCCGTCATGGCGTGCGACTTCGACAGTCCGTCGATCACGACCACGTTCTCTGAGTGAGCCGCGGGGGATGCGAAGGGACCGTCGTAGCAATATGCCCGGTAGAGCTCGTCGCTGATGATCGTCACGCCCCGGGAGTCGGCCAGCCGGGCGAGCGCGGCCACCGTGTCGGCCGTGGCGACCACGCCCGTGGGGTTCGCCGGCGTGTTGAGCAGGATCGCCTTCGTGGCCGGCGTGATCGCCGCCGCGACGCGGTCGACGTCCACCTGGAACGTGGGCGCCGTGTCGATCGCCACGCATCGGCCGCCGAGGAACTCGACGAGAGGGCGGTACATCACGAAGGCCGGTTCGAACACGATCACCTCGTCGCCCGGGTCGACGAGGGACATGAGTGCGAGGTTGAGTGCGCCGCTCGAGCCACTCGTCACGCACAGGGATCGCTGCGGCTGGCCGAGCTCCGCACGCACCTGCGACTCCAGCCGTTCGCGCAGCGCGGCGATCCCCTGCGTCGGCGTGTAGCCGTTCCGGCCGGCGTCGATCGCGTCCTTGGCGGCGGCACGGGCGGCGGCCGGCATCTCGAAGTCGGGCTGGCCGATGGAGAGATTGATCGGATCCTCGAGCCGCGCCGCGAGGTCGAAGACCTTGCGGATTCCCGAGGAATCGAAGGCGCCGGCGCGCCGTGAGATGGGCCGCGTGTGCACGGTGAGTCCGCCCGTCAGCCCTTCGGTTTGAAGAGCTTGTCGAGTTCCTCGCCGAGCCGCTCGCCGCGGGCGTCGAGCGTGATCACCTTGCCGTCGCGGCCGATGAGAATCACCGTGGGGATGCCGCTGATGCCGTAGTACGTGGCGAGCGGATGCTGCCAGCCATCGCCCTGCGGCTTCTCGTAGAGGATCGGCCATGGAATCTTCCGCTCGGCCACGAACTTCTCCAGCGCCTCGCGGTCCTCGTCGAGGCTCACTCCCACGACCTCGAAGCCCCGGGCATGGTGCTTTTCGTACTGCTCGAGAACGTTCGGGATCTCGGCGACGCACGGGCCGCACCATGTGGCCCAGAAGTCGACGAGAACCACCTTGCCGGCGAGCGACTTCTGGTCGAAGGGCTGTCCGCTCAGGAGCGTGCCGGTGATCTCCATCGGATGTCCCACGAGCCCGAGCCGCCGCAGTGTGCCAGCGAAGCCCGCGCTCATCGATCGCACGCGCTCGTTCGAACTCTTGGCGAGCAGCGGTCCGAACGACTTGTATGCCTCGACGGCAAGGTCCTCGCCGCCGGGGAGGTGCTCGAGCGCCCCTGCAAACTGCATGGCGAGGCCCGCCGTCTGGACGTCGTCGGGATCGGCCGCGAGCATCGCGGCGACCCTCCCCACGATCGCCGGGGCGGCCGACCGGTCTCCGCCGGCGAACAGCTGCTGCAGTTCGGCGACGAGCACGACGCGCTTCGCCTCCTTGGCGAGCTCTGCCGAAGGACCGTCGGCGAGCGTCTTCGCATAGGCGGCCATGTCTTCGCCCGCCTTCTTGTCGCCGAGTCTGCCGAGCATCATCAGGCTCTCGAGCTTGAGCGACGCCGCCTCGTCGTGGAACTTCTGTCCCGGCCGCACCTGGGCGAGGATCTTGTCGGCTGCCTGCAGGGAGACCGTCGCGACGTTCCGCATGTAGGTCATCATCTCGTCGCGCGAGGTCGGGCGGGCATCGGTCTGCTTGAGGCCGCGGACGAACTCGAGCAGCTGCTCGGGGGTGCCGTTCGGCAGCGGCGGAACCTCCGGCATCCCCGGGGCCTGGGTCGCCGGAGCGGGTGCCGTCGCGTTCGACTGGGCGAGGAGCGGCGCGGACGAAACCGCGAGGGCGCAGGCGGCCACGAGGGAGGAGAGGGACGACGGCCGAAGGATGAGCTGGGGCATGAAGGCCTCGCTGGGGAGAAACGGATCGGAGCGGGACCGCATGGTACCCCCGCGCGCCGCCGCAGGGCAAACGCCCGTCAGCGCACGATCGTCCGGAACCGCACGAAGCCGCCCTCACCGGGCGCGAGCGTTTCCGTCAGCCGCCAGCGGACGACGACGGAGCCGTCGTCGCCGGTGTCGGCGTCGATCTCGGCAGGCAGGCTCGAGGCGGCGCTGCGCGGCACGAGCGCCAGCCGCTTCGGCAACGCGTCGACGAGCACGATGTCGGCGAGCGCGCGGTCGCCCGAGTTGAGGAGGAAGATCGTGAAATCGAGCTCCTCGCCGACCCGCGCCGTGTCGCTGCCGGCACGCTTGCAGAGCGTGAGTTCGCACCGGCCGGGCTCCTCGAGCCTCAGTGTCGCCGTGCCCTGGTCGGCGGCGATCACTTCCGCGGCCTGCCCGCCCACCATCACCTGCGCTCCCTTCACGCACGTCCATGCGAGCGGCACGTCGAAGCCGACCTTGATCCGTGGCGTCTGCACGCTGCGGGCGAGGGCGGGGTGCGTGTCGAGCGCCCTCTCGACCGGCGTTTCCCTGCCAGTCGACGCCTCCGGAAGATCGGCCTGGTCGACGGCCAGTGGAGGCAGTCGCTCCTCGATCGCGAGCCCGGGCTGGGCCTTGCGGGCGTGCTCCGGCACGAGCCGGTGCGTGCGGGCCATGACGGGCAGCGTGTCGACGGCGGCGTCGACGTGGGCGTCGGCCACGATGCCTTCCGGCCCGAGCGGCGCGGCGTCCACGTGCGGCCTGACGATCTGGCGGACCGACGAGAAGCGTGGCGCGTAGACGCACGTGCAATTCGACGTGGCGACATGGACCTCGGCCGTGGTGTCGGCCTCGTCGTAGGGCGGCTCCCGGTCGGCGGGGCGATAGCGGGCCACGGTGTCGCCGGCGGTGAGATTGTCGAGCCCGGAGTCGCCGGCGGGCCGGGCCGGTGCGCCGTGGTCGCCGCCGTCGCACACGAAGCAGGGACCGACGATCGGCACCGCCGGTGGTGGCGCGCAGATGGCGGGCTCGCAG
>RFPF01000263.1 GCA_009926295.1 Planctomycetia bacterium | reverse complement strand
AGCCGATGAGCACGCCGCCGGTGCGGGAGGAGGCCGACCCGCTCGTCGTCCTCCGGCGGCGGATCGGGTAGCCAACCTCCGGAGGCCGGCCTCCCCGTGGACGCCGGGGAGGCTATAAATAGGGGGTAAAAACGGCATCCGTTCGGAGGCGTGCATGGTCGGGGCGATTCCGCATTCGTCGGAGGTGGCGGTCATCGGCGGCGGGCCGGCGGGGGCCACGGTGGCCACGCTCGTCGCCCGGCAGGGGCGCCGCGTCGTGCTGTTCGAGCGGGACCGCTTCCCGAGGTTCCACGTGGGAGAGTCGCTCATCCCCGAGACGTTCTGGGTGCTCGAGCGACTCGGCATGCTCGACGCGATGCGGTCGAGCCGGTTCGTTGAAAAGCACTCCGTCCAGTTCGTCAACGAAAAGGGAGTGCTCTCCGAGCCATTTTATTTCTCCGACCACAAGCCGCAGGAGAGCTCGCGGACCTGGCAGGTGGTGCGAAGCGAGTTCGACGAACTGATGCTGCGGAATGCGGCACGCCACGGGGCCGAAGTTCACGAGGGCACCCGGGTGCTCGAGGTGCTCTTCGACGGCGTTCGGGCGACGGGCGTGCGGGTTCAGGACGAGTCGGGCGCGGAACGCACCGTGTCGGCCGACGTGGTCGTGGACGCGAGCGGCCAGGGCGCCATGATCATGAGCCGCCTCGGCCTGCGGGACTGGGATCCCGTGCTCAAGAAGGCCGCCCTCTGGAGCTACTGGAAGGGGGCCGAGCGCGGAACCGGCCGCGACGAGGGCGCGACGCTCGTCCTGCAGCTCGACGACAAGCAGGGATGGTTCTGGTACATCCCGCTCCACGACGGGACGGTGAGCGTGGGCGTGGTGGCCGGCTACGACTATCTCTTCAAGAATCGCGACACGAGGGACGCCGAGGCCATCTACTTCGAGGAGATCGCCCGCTGCCCGGGCTTGCGGCCGAAGATCGCGACCGCGGAGCGGACCGCCCCTGTCCGCGTGGCCAAGGAGTATTCCTACCGCTCGCGCGACGTGGCGGGCGACGGCTGGGTGCTCGTGGGCGACGCCTTCGGGTTCCTCGATCCGCTCTATTCATCCGGCATCCTCCTCGCCCTCAAAAGCGGCGAACTCGCGGCCGACGCGATTTGTGCAGCGCTCGACGCGGGCGAACCGTCGGCGGCGCGGCTGGGCACGTGGGGGCCGGAGTACGTCCGCGGGATGGAGCGGATGCGGCGGCTGGTGTGCGAATTCTACGACGGCTTCAACTTCGGTCGCTTCGTGAAGAAGCATCCACACCTCAAGGGTCACGTCACCGACCTCCTCATCGGCGACCTCTTCAACGACCGGGTGGACGAGATCGTGGCTCCGCTGGCGGCCCTGCGTGCGGAGGATCTCGCCCGGGCCTGACGCCCCTTCCGCCCGGAGGCGGAAGACCGAGGCCGGGAGGAAGGCGCACGGCATGGCTGTCGACCTCGCGTTCGACGATCGTGGCTCCGGTACGCCGCTCGTGATCATCCACGGCCTGTTCGGCTCGAAGCGTAACTGGGCTTCGATCGCCACGAAACTGGCCCTGCGCCACCGCGTGCTCGTCGTCGACGTGCGGAACCACGGGGTGAGCCCGTGGGACGACGCGCACGACTATCCGGCCCTCGCAGACGACGTGGGGCACCTGATCCGGACGCGAGTCGGCGGCCCGGCGGCCGTGATCGGGCACAGCATGGGAGGCAAGGCGGCGATGACCCTCGCGCTCAGCGAGCCGGAACTGGTCGAGCGGCTCGTGGCGGTCGACATCCCCCCGGCCGGCTCCGTGGGCGGCATGCTGGAGGTGCTCGCGGCGTTGGAGGCGGTTCCGCTTGAAAAACTGGGCGACCGTGCCGAGGTCGCCGCGGCGCTCGCCGCAGCGGTGCCCGATGCGGGGCTGCGGGCGTTCCTGGCACAGAACGTTGTCCGCGGGCCCGGCGGGCTGCGGTGGGCGTTCAATCTGGCGGCGCTCCGGCGGCACGCTGCCGCGATCCTCGGGTTTCCGGCCATTCCGCCCGGGCGGTTCTTTCCGGGGCCGACACTGTTCGTCATCGGCGGGCGGTCGAACTACGTGCGGGCCGAGCACCGCGACGCGATCGAACGGCTGTTCCCGGCCGCGACGCTCGAAACCGTCCTGGAAGCGGGCCACTGGGTTCACGCGGACGCACCCGGGCCGTTCCTCGAGGCCGTCGGCCGGTTCCTCGGACCCCGCTGACACCCGCTTCCGCCAGGCTCCGGGCCGCTTCGAAAGCGGGTTTTTCCCGGGCAATTCTGCTGTCGGCTGGTTTCCTCTCCGCGCCGCGGCCCGTCTGTCGCTACCCTGCCGGACGTTCCGAGTTCCGCGGGCGTACCGCGGACACCGGCACACGGGCCGCCTCTCGATGTGGACATCGAGCGGTCCGGTCAGGTTCCCCACTAGGAGATTCTCATGAAGCGTTCCAGTTCGATCCTTGCGATCCTCTTCGTTCTCGGCGTCGGCCTCGTGTTCGCCGACTCGGCCTCGGCCGCCGGCGGTCTGCGTCGCGGTCGGAGCAGCTGCGATTGTGCCTGCGCCTCCGAGCCGGCCTGCGGTGCCGCCGAGCCCGCCTGTGCCGCGGCCGAGCCGGCCTGCTGTGCCGCCGAACCCGCCTGCGGGGCGGCTGCTCCGGCCTGCTGCTCCGCCGAGCCGCGTCGCCGTGGCCTGCGCAGCCGGCTTGCCAGCCGTCGCAGCAACGACTGCGGCAGCGGCTGCACGAGCTGCTGTGCCGAACCGGCCTGCTCGGCCGAGCCCGCCTGCAACGCCGGCTGATCCCGTCGAGGACGGGTGGCACGCCTCACACGAGCCGGGGCCTTCCACCGGGAGGCCCCGGCCGAGGCGGCCCTCACTTCGGAGAACCGGCACGACCATCCCGGCCCGAAGCCGAGAGACGGCCGCATCCACCGGCACGTCTAGCATCCGCAGCAAGTCGGGGCGACACGATTTGAACGTGCGACCTCTACGTCCCGAACGTAGCGCTCTAGCCAGGCTGAGCTACGCCCCGAAGTGTGCGGCCGTCGCGGGCGACTCCGCACCAGGGAAGTATCGGCAATGTACCGCCGATCGCCCACCGCGACAACGCCGGGCAGGAAACCGCCCCGGAATCAATCCGCCAGCGTGACGCACACGAGTTCCCGGTCGTTCCGCGCGAACACGCACCGGCCCGCGAATGCGGGATGACTCCAGACCACGTCGCGGCCGAAGCACTCGTTCGTGGGATCGACGAGGTGCATCCGGCCGAGCTCCTCGTAGGCGGTGGGCGTGAGATTCGCGAGGATCAGGTCGCCCGTCTCGCTGAAGAGCCACGTCCGTTCCGCCACGGCCGCGCCGTCGCCCGCAGGCCGATGGCGCACGAGGAACGCCGTGCCGTGCTTGCCGCGGCGCTCGCCCATCGTGGGGCGGCCCGTCTCCCAAAGTCGCGCGCCGGTGGCGAGGTCGACGGCCGTCAGAAAGCCGGTGTCGCAGTCGCATCCGTAGAGCGTGTCGCCATCGATGAAGGGCGTGCTGTTGGCACAGTAGACGGCCGACTTCGGCTCGCCGCGCCACAGCACCTTCGCCCCCGGCTCCTTGGCGTCGAGGGCGAAGAGCGCCCCCACGCGGCCGATGCCGCTCGCGAACAGCACGCGTCCCTGCTTCGTGTCGGCCACCTGCGGGGACACGATCGACATGCCGTACATCGGCTTGAGCGGCTGCGACCAGAGCACGCGGCCCGTCTCCGGTTCGAGGGCGTTGAGGTTGTCGGCGTCCCAGATCAGGAGCTGCCGGGTGCCCGCCGCCTCGACGAGCGTGGGGGGGCAGTATCCGCTCTCGCTCGCCGAGACCGCCCGCCACAGTTCGCGGCCCGTGTCCTTGTCGAACGCGACGGCGACGCTGCCTGCGCCGCCCACCAGGCAGAACAGGCGGTCGCCGTCGACGAGCGGATGGCCGCAGAAGCCCCAGATCGGCGTCGGCGCGCCGTAGTCGCGTCCGAAATTTTTCGCCCACGCGACGGCGCCGGTGGCCGCGTCGAGGCACAGCAGGTCGCCCTCGGCGCCGAGCGCATACACCTTCCCGTCGGCGACGGTCGGCGTGCAGCGCGGGCCCGAGGCATACGAGATCGCGTAGGGGCGGTCGTATTCGTGCTTCCAGATGAGCCGGCCGGTCGCGGCGTCGAAGCAGAGGACGCGTTCGCGACCGGCGAGTTCCGTGCGGTCGTTGGGGGCGTTGGCGAGCGGGCCGGCAGGCCGGTCGTAGTCCGTGAGGTAGACGCGGCCAGCCGCGACGGCCGGGCCGGAGTAGCCCCCGTTGACGGGCACCCGCCACTTCACCGGCAGGCCGTCGGCCGGAATCGACGTGACGACACCCGTCTCGCGCCACACGCCGTCGCGATGGGGCCCCATCCACTGCGGCCAATCGTCGGCGTGAACGTTCACGCC
>RFPF01000262.1 GCA_009926295.1 Planctomycetia bacterium | reverse complement strand
CGCTCGACTTGCATGCCTAATCCACGCCGCCAACGTTCACTCTGAGCCAGAATCAAACCCTTCAATTTGTTTGCTTGCCGTCCACGCGGCGCTTTCACGCCTCGCTTCTGTCTTGCGTGACGATCCCCGCGCCCGCCGAAGCGGAGCGGAGATCACCGGAGGCAAATCGAGGTATTCGATCTGTCTACTTAATCAGTTCCCGACCAGACTGCCTCCGAACCCCCGAAGGAGCCGGGCGACCATCCAGTCGGTGCCGGTCACACGATCGCGTGCCGGCCGAAACCGAAAGAGATCAACTGCCAAATTGTCAAAGAACTTTCCCGCAACGACCGTCCGAAAACGGTTTTTCGCGAGACCCTGAAATCTAGCAGGCTTTCCGGGCGCGTCAACGCCCCGCCTGCTCGGCCTGCGAAAATCCGCCTCGGGGCGGACCGCCGCGGCCCACTCCCGCAGTACGAGTTTCCCAGCCGGGATGTTCGGACCGACCGGAAAGGTTCCCCGAAGGCCTATTTTTCCGCATCCAAAACCACCGGCACATCGAGCCGGTGGCCTTCCCGCTCGACCGTGATCAGCACCTGCTCGCCCGGACTCCTGGCGTCGATCACAGAGAGAAAATCGTCGGCGGTCTTCACCGGCTGGCCCGCCACCGCCACCACGAGATCGGCACCAGTGCGGTCCACGCGCTCGAACTCGGCGACGAACGGTCCCTGCCGGCGCCGCTCGCGAATGACGCGAAATCCGCGCACTCCCGCACGTTCCGCCGGGCCCTCCGGCGCCAGCGCGGCCACCAGCAGCCCCCGATCCGTCTGGTAGACGCGGGTGATCCCCGCGTCGGGGCGGATCACCTTGCCGTTGCGAATCAGCTGCGGCACGATCCGCGCGAGCGTGCCCACGGGGATCGCGAACCCCACACCGGCGCTCTGCCCGGTGCGGCTGGCGATCGCCGTGTTCATGCCGATCAACCGGCTCGCGCTGTCGAGGAGCGGCCCGCCGGAGTTGCCAGGATTGATCGCCGCATCGGTCTGGATGATCGACTTGATCGTGCGGCCTGTCCGCGTCGGCAAAGACCGGTTGAGCGAGGAGATGATGCCCGTGGTGAGCGTCCGCTCCAGCCCGAACGGATTGCCGATCGCGAACACCCGCTGCCCCACCCGCAGATCGCTCGACGAGCCGAAACTCACGGGCACGAGCACTTCGGGCGGAGCGGTGACGCGGATCACGGCCACGTCGGTGGCGGGGTCGGCGCCCACGAGCACCGCCTGATGCGAGGAGCCGTCGAAGAGCAGCACCTGGATCTCCCTGGCCCCCTCGACCACGTGGAAATTCGTGAGCACGTGCCCCTGCTTGTCGAGGACGATCCCCGACCCAGCCCCCTCGGACGGCACCTCCAGAAGGAACAGGCCGGTGGGCACGGTGGCCTTCGTGTTGATGTTGGCGACGCCCCGGTTCACGGCGTCGTACACCGCGATGTTGGTCCGCTCGTCGGGCGTGAATTGCCGCTCAGTTTCCGCCGTCGGTGCGCCGGCCGTGGCGGCCACCTCCGAAGCCCGACACCGCGTGGACCACACCCCGACGGCGACGAGGAGCGTCGGGAGGAGAAGCGTCGGGAGAAGCCTGCCTGTGTTCACGGTGCGCTCGTTCGCCACGCCCACTCGCCGTCGATCACGACCCCTGCAGTATCGCGACTGTCGGATGAGCGTCCAATCCCAAGCGGCCCCGGAAAGATGGGTACAATGCGGAGGCCGAGCCGCGGTGGGAATCGGCCCGATTCCGCCGAGTACGGCGTGAGAACGGCGTTGGCGGGAATGGCAGCACGAAATATGCTCTCGGCGATCGTCGGAGTCGGCTCGCCGCATCGCCCCCTGTCTGGAGGGATCATGTCCTCGCGTATCGTCCCGTTGGCCGCCACGCTGGTCGCTCTCGTGGCCCCACTGCCCGCGGCCCGTGCCGAACAGCCGCTCTCGGTCGCGTTCACCGAGAGTTTCGGTGGCAGCGAATTCGCGCCGCCGGTGCTGGCGATCGGCCTGCGGGCGACCGGAGCCGCCCCTCCCGCCGGTGCGTTCGACGTGGTCGTGCTCGTCGACACGTCGGCGAGCCAGGCCGGCGACTATCGCCGACGCGCGACCGAAGCGGTCGAGGGCCTGCTCGAGAAATCCCGCCCGAGCGACCGCTTTCGGGTCTGCGCCGTCGACGTCGACTGCACGCCGCTCGACGGAGGATTCGCTCCCGCCGCTGGGGCGGAGGCACGGCAGGCCCTGCGGGCACTCGGCGACCGCGCGCCGCTGGGGTCGACCGACATCGTCGCGGCGCTCGACGCCGCGGCCGATCTGTTCGCGGCGCCCGCCGCCGGCCGTGCGATCGTCTACATCGGTGACGGCCCCGGCCTGAACGGCATCGACGCGGCTGATTTTTCCGCGGTCCAGGAAAAGCTCCGCACGAAGCGGATCGCCGTGTCGAGCGTGGGCATCGGACCGGAGGTGAACTGGCCCTGCCTCGCCGCGCTGGCGAGCGCGACCGGCGGCATGCTGCTCCTGCCCGAAACGGACGCCTCGGCCCGCGATGCCGGGGCCCGGCTCGGCGGCCTGGCGATCGCCCGCGTGCTCTGGCCCGAAGACGTGGTGCTCTCGGCGAAGACCCCGGTGGCGAACTATCGCGGGCTCCCCGGCCGGCTGCCGCCGCTGCGCAGCGACCGCGATTCGATCCTGCTCGTTGGCGGCCGGCTCGAGGACGGTCGGCTCGACCTCGTCGTCGAGGACCCGGCGTCGGGCCACGCCCGGGCGGCGGCGGTCGTCGCGATCCCCGTCGCGCAGCCCCGCCAGGAAAATGCCTACCTCGGTGAACTGTTCCGCAACGCCTTCCCCAACGATGGCGCATTCCTCCCCCTGCTCGGCCGCGAGGGGCTCGATCTGGCCCGCACCACGATCCGCGGCGAGGCGACCGCGCTCGCCGCGCTCTCCAAGCAGGCCGAGGCGACGGGGGCCCACGAGGCGGCCTTCCGTCTCGCCGTGGCCGCACTGCGACGCGACCCCGACAACGTCGATGCGGCGTTGGTGCACTCGGTGGCCACGAAGGCGCTTCGCCGGGGAGAGACGCCCGTCGGGCTCGCGACGGAACCGGCGGCCGACGGGGACGATCCGGCTCTCGACGCCCCGGCAGCCCGAGATCCCGGGGAGCCGCTGCCGCCGCCGGCCGTGGCGGATGATGCCCGCCCCCTGCCGCCGGCACGCGACGTCGCCAACGATCCGGCCGAACTCGCCGAGTTCAACCGCCTGAAAAAGGTGCGGGCCCAACAACTCGAGCAGGAGACGGCCGTCCGTCTCCGCAATGCCCGTCAGCTCATGGCGGCCGATCCCGACCGCGCCCGGGCGGATCTGAAGGAACTCCTGCGCACGGTGCAGTCGTCGGACGACATCGATGCCACGACCCGCGAGCGACTCGCCCGCCAGATCGAGATCAGTGTCCGCGAATCGATCGTGCGCTCGCGCGAAAAGGCCGAACGCGACCTCGCTGCCGAGCGAAACCGCGCGATCGGGCGCGAGCGGATGCGGCTCGACGACGACCTGCGCCGGCGCGAGGATCGCATCAAGCAGCTCACGGAACGCTACAACGCCCTCGTCGAGGAGGGAATCCGCATCGGCTACGACAGGGCCGAGTACTATCCGGCCGTCCTCGGCGACAACACCCGGATGCTCTACGACACGGTCACGCGCAACGACCCGCCGACGACCGTGTTCACGGAGGCGGAGCGGCTTCCCGGCGAGCAACTGATGGAGGAGGCTCCTGAACTGTTCGCGAACCATCCGGTGCCGATGACGGCCCGAGTGCTCGCCCGCAAGGCGTTCGTCGAGGCGCGGATCCGCGACTACGACGCCGAAAATGTCCGTACGAAGCGTGACATCGAGCGGGGCTTCATGGATGTCCTTCACCAGGTCGACATCGCGGCGATTCCGATGCCCGACGAGCCGCCGATCATCTACCCCAGCGCGGCCCGCTGGCGGGAGATCACGAAGCTGCGCGAGAAGTACAAGTCGGTCGACCTGGCCAACCCCGGCAGCGGCGAGCAGAGGATCTACGAGGCGCTCGACAAGCCAGTGCAAAACTTCGAGTTCACGGAGACGCCGTTGCGCGACGTGATTGCCCAGATCCAGGACTCGCAGGGGATTCCCGTGCAGATCGACACGAAGGCCTTCGAGGATGCCGGGCTCGATCTGGAAACGCCCGTCACGAAAAACCTGTCGGGCATCTCGCTGCGGTCGGCGTTACGACTGCTGCTCGGTGATCTCGACCTCACGTACCTCGTCAAGGACGAGGTCCTGATGATCACCACGAAGGACAAGGCCGCCGAGACGATGGTGGTGAAGGTGTATCCGGTGGCCGATCTCGTGATCCCGGTGAATCCGCAGGGTGGCGTCAATCCCTTCCAGACCGGCGGCGGCCTCGGCGGAGCGGGCGGCATCAACAGCGGCCAGGGCGGCGGCCTCGGTGGCGGCGGCGGCATGGGTGGCG
>RFPF01000261.1 GCA_009926295.1 Planctomycetia bacterium | reverse complement strand
CGGGGGCGACGGCGAGCATGTAGGCGGGATCGAAGAATATCGGCATGACACGCGGCGTTTGGGGGGCGTGGGCGGGCCGGGGCCGGCGCGGGCGAAAATTCCCGGGGTGGACCCGCCCGGTCTGCAAGTATTCTAGATGCCCACGGCCATGAGCAGACAAGTTCGCCGCCTCCGCCTCCACCTCGTCTCACTGGCGGTCTTCCTCGCGAGCGGATGGAGCGTGGCGAACCCCCCCGCCGCGACCGCCGCAGGTGGAGCGCAGCCCGCGGCGGCCGCACTCTGCGACCGCATCAACGCCGTGATCGCACATGCCCGCGATGCCCGCCGGCTCGACGCCAACGTCCACGGGGCCTGGCAGGTGGTTCACGGCATCCTCGCCTTCGGTCCGGCATTCCCGCTGGGCCACGACGGCGAGGTGAGCCCCGCCCTCGACTACATCCTGGCGGGAGGCCCGCTCACCGGCTGGCGGCTCCGGCAGGGCGTGCATGGCGTGATCGCCGTCGTCGAGGAGGGGAGCACGACGGGACAGGGGCACCCCGACCAGTGGCTCGGCTACCTGTCGCAGTGCGGTCTCGGGGGCGTGCCGCTCGACACGCGGTTGATCGTCCGCGGACAGGACCGCGAGCACACGCTCGCCGATCTGCTCGAACAGGCCAAGGCCGACATCCGACCAGGGCAGGAGGCCACGTGGACGCTCATGGCGCTGGCCGCCTACCTCCCTCCCGACGCCTCGTGGCAGGCGGGTGACGGATCGCACTGGACGACCGAGCGCGTCGTGCAGATGGAGGCCGACGCGGATCTCACGGCGAGCGCGTGTGGCGGCGCCCACCGGGTCGCCGCCCTGGCCCTCGCCCTCGCTGCACGCCGGGCCGCCGCGGCCACGCCCCCGAGCGGAGGCTGGGCCGCCGCGGCCGACCGGCTCGACGATGCCATCGACCGGGCCCGGAGGTTCCAGCAGGCCGACGGCAGCTTCTCGACACACTATTTTTCCCGCCCGGGCACGTCGCCCGACGTCTTCGCGCGGCTGGCGGCCACCGGCCACGTGTTCGAGGTGCTCGCGATCGCGCTCGACGACGAGGAACTCGCCGCCCCCTGGGTGACGCGTGCGGCCGACCGGCTCGTCAGCCTCCTGGAGCAGACGAACGACGTCGATGTCGAGTGCGGCGCCCTCTACCATGCGATCCACGGGCTCATGCTGTACAACCGCAGGACCTGCGGGGATGCCCGCTGACAGCAGCGCACCAGGACGAACGCCGTGCACGGCCTGATCTTCTTCTACATCCAGAAATTCGCCGAGAGCACCGCGCTCGACAGTGCCTCGTGGACGACCATCCGCTCGAGCGTCGCGACCGGCACCGACCGCTACCTGCCCTCCGGCACGTATCCCGATGAGGACGCGGTGCACCTGCTCCAGTCGATCGCCGAGTCGACGGGCCACTCGCTGCCCGCGGTGCTCGAGCGGTTCGGCCGGTTCCTCGCCCCGCACCTGGTGAAGGTCGCGGGCAAGTACGTTGATCCGGGGTGGCGGACGCTCGACCTCATCGAACACACCGAGTCGATCATCCATGCCATGATCCGGGCCACCAATCCCGGCGCTCTGCCGCCGGTGCTCGAGACGGTGCGGCCCTCCCCCGACGAACTGCAGCTCGTCTACAGTTCGCAGCGGCAGCTCTGCCCCCTGGCGCTCGGGCTCATGCACGGCATCGCCGACCACTACCACGAGCGGCTCGAGGTCGAGGAGCCGTCGTGCATGCACCGGGGCGATCCCTTCTGCTCGTTCGAGGTCCGGTGCGTGGCCCACGACACGCATGCCTCCGACGAGTCGCTGGCCGAAACGACCGAGGTCACGATCGGGGCCGAGCCGGGGCGGGCGGCCGCCGCCTTCCCGGGCGATACCGCGCCGACGACGATCGGCGGCTACGCGGTGCTGAGGATGCTCGGTCAGGGGGGCATGGGCCGCGTCTACCTGGCCCGCGACGAGCGGCTGCGGCGCGACGTCGCGATCAAGGTGCTGCATCCCTCGAAGGCCCGCGACCCCGCGGCGACGCGGCGGTTCCTCCGCGAGGGACGCACCGCAGCCGCGGTGGACCATCCGCACGTGATGGCGATCCACCAGGTGGGCGAGGAGCGGGGACTGCCATACATCGTGATGCAGCGGCTCGTGGGCTGCACGCTCAAGCAGGCCCGCCAGGCCGAGGGGCGGCTGGCCCTCGCGGAGATCCTGCGCATCGGCAGGGAAACGTCCGAGGGTCTCGCGGCGGCCCACAGGCTCGGCCTCGTGCACCGTGACATCAAGCCCGACAACATCTTCCTCCAGGAGCCCGGCCGGCAGGTGCGGATCATCGATTTCGGCCTCGCGCGGGCGGGCGACGAGGACGGCCTCGACGTGACGGTCGAGGGCTCCGTCGTGGGCACCCCTGCATACATGTCGCCCGAGCGGATCGCAGGCGGCCACCTCGACGCCGCGAGCGACCTCTTCAGCCTGGGTGTGATCCTCTACGAGCAGCTCGCCGACCGACTGCCGTTCGAGGGCACGTCGCTGGTGTCGATGCTGGCGGCGATCTCCCGCGGCGAGCCGGTCGACCTGCGCTCGGCCGCACCGCACGTGCCGGAGCCGGTCGCGAGCCTCGTGATGCGGCTCATCGCCCACGACAAATCCGCCCGGCCGGCCGACGCCTCGGCCGTCGCTGCGGAGATCGCCGCGCTCGAACGGGCCGCCTCAACGTGACACGAGCAGCGAGTGGACCGCGTCCACCAGCACGTGCAGGTCGCCGTGCCAGTCGATCGTGGTGCTCGCCTGGGTGGCGAGGTTCTTGAACTGCGCCGTGCCCGAGGCGAACTCGTCGCTGCCGATGACGAGCGCCGACGGGAAGCCCCTCTTGGCCGCGACCTTGAGCTGCTGCCCCACCCGCTTCGGCTCCGGAAAGAACTCCACCGCCATGCCGCCCGCGCGAAGCGCCGCAGCGATCCGCAGGTAGTCGGGCAGATGCGACTCGTCGAAGAAAACGAGAAACACCTCGGCGGGCGTCTCCACCGTCTCGAGCTTGCCGAGTTCTTCGAGTCCGGCCAGGAGCCGGTCGATGCCCAGCGACGCCCCCACGCCCGGCAACGGCTGCTTCGTGTAGAGCCCCGCGAGGTCGTCGTAGCGGCCGCCGGAGCAGATGCTGCCGAGGGCGGGCAGGTCGTCGAGGAAGCTCTCGAGCACGATCCCCGTGTAGTAGTCGAGCCCGCGGGCGATTGAGGGATCGACGACGATGCGGCCAGCGGCCACGCCTGCCGCCTCCGCGCCGGCGAGCAGTCCGCGGAGGGCGGCCAACCCCTCGCGTCCGCCCGCCGACTCCGAAACGAGGACCTCGAGCGCCGCGAGCACCTCGTGCGGCGGGCCCGAGAGCCGGGCCATGCCGAGGAGCTTCGCGACGGCTTCGTCCGGCACCCCGTGCGCGGAGAGCTCGGCCCCCACCGCGTCGGGCGCGGACTTCCCGAGCTTGTCGAGCGACCGCAGCACCTCCGTGGCCCGGCTGGCGAGGCCCAGGCCCGAGAGCACGCCGCCGAGCACGCGTCGGTCGTTGATGCGGATCGTGAACCGGCCGATCCCGATCGCCGTCAGGAGATCGTGCACCACCAGCACCGTCTCGAGGTCGGCGACGGGGCTCGTGGTTCCGATCGTGTCGAAGTCGCACTGCATGAACTCGCGATAGCGGCCGCGCTGCGTGTTCTCACCGCGCCACACGCTGGCCATGTGGTATCGCTTGAAGGGGGTGCCGAGGCTCGCGATGTGCTGTGCGCAGAACCGCGCGAACGGCACCGTGAGGTCGAACCGCATGCCCACGTCGCGGCCGCCGTGATCCGTGAACCGGTAGAGCTGCTTGTCGGTCTCCGCGCCTCCCTTGCCGGTGAGGATCTCGAGGTATTCCAGCGCCGGGGTGTCGATCGGCGCGAACCCGTAGGAGCGGTAGACCCGCCGGGCGACGTCGAGGATCCGCTCCCGGGCCAGGGCCTGCGCCGGCAGGTGGTCGCGAAAGCCCTTGAGCGTGCGCGGCTCGATCATGACACGATCGGCAGGAGGGCTGGCTTCGGGCCACGGATCGACCGGCGGCGGTGCTTCCGCTTCCGGCCGTCCCCGACCTCCTTGCCGCCCGGGCCGAGGACGGAATCCATGTACTCCTCGACCTGCTCGGCGGTCTCGAAATACTGGTCGTACACCCAGTCGTCCTCGTACTCGCACTCCTTCGTCGTGTACTCGCGGCAGATCTGCGGCCGCGTCTGGTAGATGCCGCAGCGGTGGTCGGGCTGGAGGTGCTTGCACTCGGTGTGCACGCAGACGTACCAGTCTCCGTCCTCGGTGAACACGGTGGCGTGGTCGTGGAGCAGGAACCAGCGGATGTATTCGAACTCCTCGCGGGTCGTGGGAGTCTCGAGAGGCAGCGCGAAGTAGCGGCAGCACTTCGCCGAGCAGTATTCGCAGAGCACCTTGTCCTTGGGCACGTCCTGCCGCTTCGGCTTCGCGG
>RFPF01000027.1 GCA_009926295.1 Planctomycetia bacterium | reverse complement strand
AGCGATTCGGTGACGGGCAGGGGATCGGTGCCGCGCCGCGGCCGGGCCCGGTAGGGCATGCTGCGGTGGCAGCCGGGCGTGAAGTAGCGGCGGGCGATCACGTTTTCAGCCTGGAGGATCGCGACGAGTTCGTCGCGGGTGAACGGACAGGCCCGCGGATCGACCTCCACGATCAGGTATTGGAAGTTGTTCACCTCCCGCTCGTCGAACTCGTAGAGGGTGAGGCCCGGCAGGCCCGCGAGGGCGTGCCGGTAGGCCGCGCGGTTGGCCCGGTTGGTCGCGATCAGCGTGTCGAGCGCCTCGAGGCTGCCCAGCCCCATCGCGGTCGTTCATCTTCGCGTTGGTGCCGAGGGCGACGACGTTGTCGAACCCCTGGAAGCCGAAGTTTCGCAGCAGCCGGAGCCGGTCGGCGAGGGCGCGATCGGCCGTGAGGATTGCGCCCCCTTCGAGGCTCTGGACGAACTTCGTGGCATGAAAGCTCACGACCGAGGCGGTGCCCAGCCGACCCATCGGTACGCCTTCGTGGGTGCAGCCGAGGGCGTGGGCGGCATCGAACACGAGCGGCACGTCGCGGTCGCGGGCAATCGCCTCGAGTTCGCGGATGCGGCACATGCGCCCCCAGAGATGCACGCCCACGATCGCGGCGGTCTCAGGGCCCACCTGCCGGGCGACGCACGCGGGATCGAGCGTGTGCGAGCCGCGCTCCACGTCGGCGAACACCGGCTCCAGCCCCTCCCACAGGCAGGCGTGGGCCGTGGCGACGAACGTGAACGAGGGGAGGATCACCTCGCCCCGGAGGTCGAGTGCCTTGAACAGCATCTGCATGCCGACCGTCGCGTTGCAGACCGCCACGACCTCGACGTCGCCATTGAGCCGTCCGAGCCGGGCCTCGAACTCCTTCACGAACGGGCCGTCGTTCGTGAGCCGGCGAGTGTCGAGGATCTCGTCGATCCGCGCATGGAGCGTCCGGCGATCAGGGATCGTCGGCGCGCCGACATGCCGCGGGGTGGCGAAGCGTGGCTGCCCGCCACAGATGGCAAGAAGTCGGTAAGTGTGCGAGCGCAAAGCGGTCATGACTATCGCCAAGCGGCTGGGACGAACTTCCTGCCCTTGTCGGAGGTTGTCCCAAAACAGGACTGGCCTGGTGAAGAGGAGTTGCGACGGGCGAAACAAAAACCTCCTCAGTTCGCCCATCTCCCCGCATCGACCTCTCGGGCATGCCGACAACGGGCTTCCGCGTCTCGCCTGCGCCCAGCTACCCTCCGACCGACCCGCCCCTCCCACAGGGGATGTGGGTGCCCACACTCGCCACGAGGAACCCAGTCGATGGACCGCCTCAAGATTCTCCGCGACGGCATCGGCAAGAATTCCGACGTGCTCGAAATCGGCCCCCGGCTATCGGGTCACCACGATCGACGTCTTCGACGCTGACGAACTGCGAACCCGAGCCGCCGCCGATCCCAACCTCGGCCCGACCCGCGTTCCCGCCATCGAGGACGTGGACCTCGTGGGATCGGCCTGCGATCTCGCCGACCTGACGGTCGCAAAATACGGGGCCGGCAGGAAGTACGACTGGATTCTGTCATCCCACAATTTCGAACACCTTCCCGATCCGATCCGCTTTCTCAGGCAGTGCGCCGCGGTGCTGGGCGGCCAGGGCACGCTGCGGATGGCCGTTCCGGACAAGCGGTTCTGCTTCGATCACTTCCGGCCGATCTCCGACGTCTCCGAGTGGCTCGAGGCCTTCCACGGGCGACGGACGAAGCCCACGATCTACCAGGCGTTCCGCGAGGAGGCCCACCGCAGCACGCTGGGCGAAGATGGCCGGTGGACGCCGGTGTGGAAAACCCTCGACTTCTACCGGGCATGGTTCGGCCCGGACGGCCATGTGCCCGAGGGCTACATCGACACCCACTGCTGGGCCTTCACGCCCGAGTCGTTCGAGCTGCTCCTTCACGACGTGCGCGCGTTCGGCCTGGTGCCGCTCCGCATCGCACGAATCTCCGAGCCCCAAGGGCTGGAATTCTTCGTCGACCTGTGTCCGGCCGACGTCGAGAACGCCCGTTCGGACGACGACTACTTCTCGACGCGCGAGACGCTCCTGCGGCGCTGCCTGGCGGCGGAGGGCCTGCAGGCAGCGCGGGCTCGGGTGCGGCGCCCACCGGCGTCGGCTCCCCGGGGAATCCCCGGCAAGGTGGTGCGGGAAGTGACCCGCGTGGCCCGTCAGATGGCGGCCCTCGGATCGCGGCGCGGATAGTCGGGCGGTCGTCCCGTCGCCACCGCCGCATCTGCCTGCGGGCCGGCCGATCGCTTCACCCTGCTCGCCGCAGCGGAGGCCGCACCTGCGCCAGACGCGCCTCGACCATCATGCGCGCGACGTCCCGCATGGTGAAGCGGGCACGCCACCCGAGTCGGTTGGCGGCACGCGTGACGTCGGCCCGGCCGCACTGGATTTCACTCGGTCGCTTCAGCAGTGGATCGGTCTCGACGTGCTCCCTCCACCCGAGGCCGACCGCGGCGAAGGCCTCCGCGACGAACTCCTCGAGGCTACTCGTCACGCCCGTCGCGATGACGTAGTCCTCGACCGACTCACCTTGGAGCATCTTGTGCATCGCGACCACGTATTCGGGGGCCCATCCCCAGTCCCTCCGCACCGACAGATCACCGAGGGAAAGCGTCCGCTGCTCACCGGCGGCGATCCGGCACGCGGCAGCCACGATCTTCTGCGTCACGAATCGCTCGGGGCGCAGAGGACTCTCGTGGTTGAACAGGATGCCCGTACAGGCGGCGATCCCGTAGGCCTCTCGGTACTGGGCGACCTGCCAGAAGGCCGTCGCCTTCGCGATCCCGTACGGGCTGCATGGCCGAAGCACCGTCTTCTCGCTCGCCGGCTCGTCGGGCGTGTTGCCGAACATCTCCGAGCTGCCCGCGTTGTAGAGGCGGATCGGCCCGCCCAGCATCCGGATCGACTCGAGCACGTTCAGCGTGCCGATGACGATGCTTTCGAACGTCTCGGCCGGCTGGTCGAACGACAGCCTCACGGACGTCTGGCCGGCGAGGTTGTAGATCTCGTCCGGCCGTGTCCGCGAAATCACCTGCATGGTCGAACGAAAATCGACGAGCGACATCGACTCCACGGCGACCTGGTCGCGGATTCCGAGCCGCACGAGGCTCTCGAAGCGGCTCGCCTGGGCGTCGCGGCTCGTCCCCACGACCCGGTATCCGAGCCCGAGCAGATGGGCGGCGAGATAGCCGCCATCCTGTCCACCGACGCCGCAGATGAGGGCCGTCTTTCGCCCGCCGTGCTGGGTCACCATGGCGGGACACTAGCAGGCTGATGTCCCCGTACGAACGGCGATTTGCGTCGGATTCGGTCAGAAGCGGAAGGCCCCGAGCCGGAAATCCGCCCGCCCCTTGTAGCAGGGGGAGTCGAGCGGGCCAGGGAACAGCTCGTCGCTCGTCTCCAGCCCCACGTCCCGCGTGCGCACGAGCGTCAGCTCGAGCACCGAGGGCACGGGGATGCCGCCGACGAGCGAATACGGGCGGTGGTTGTTGGCATGGACGTGGATCACGCGGTGCCCGGCGGTGAGCACCGCAACAGCCCGCTCGACCACCGCCGCGAACTCCGGATCGGCCAGGCGTTCGAGGAAATGGATCTCGATCACGATTTGCCTGAAGTGCCGCAGGCAGTCGTCCGGTAGTCCGGCGAGCACATCCCATTCGCAGCCCTCGATGTCGCACTTGAGCAGCAGGTCGTCGCGGCCATGGTGGCCGTTCCGGTCGAGCAGGCGCGGCAGTGTCTCGAGTTCGGAGGTCGTCCGCGGTCCCAGGCCCGTCTTCGACCAGTGAAAACGCGGGTGCTCCACCGGAAGCCGGTCGATGGTGTGGTCGTACTGAAACACGTCGATGCCCCGTTCGGCCATCGCGACATCCCACGACACCTCGTCGCAGATGCCGATCGAATAGGCCGCCCCGATGCCGGTGAAGTCATCGAGCATGACGTAGCCCCCGTCGGCCTCCTTGCCGATGCGGATCTTGCCGTGCTGCGTCGCCCGCATCGGCTCGAGCCGGCGGAGAATGGTTCCGGCTCGCTCCTGCACGACGGCGGAGTCGTCGTAGACGAAGCCGTCGGTCGCCACCGTCCGCCGCGTCACGAATTCGGGCATGGCGACGAGCTTCCGCACCATGTCCCGGAAGTCGACGCAGGACGCCAGGAAGGGCTCGACCTCGGCCGGACCGCGCGGATGCCTGCCGAGGATGTTCGCGAAGCCCCACACGACGTCGGCGCTCGACAGGCTCCGTGCCTTCTTCGACCGAAAACCAAGCATCGTGGGAAACCTCGGAGGGTGACGGGGGTCGGCTACGCGGCACGACGGCGCTGCTTCGCCTCGCGGAGCCACTCGCGGATCGCGCGGGCGAACTTGAATCGGAGCACGGCCTGCTTGAGCGGATGAGGCTCTCGGCGCGGCGGCGGCAGAGCGGGTCGCGCCGCGGAGTCCCGCGTCGCCACTTCCAGCATGGCGACCCACGCCATCGCCCAACCATCGTCATGAGACGCCCGGCCCCACTCCTCCGCCTGACCCAGTCGGCAGAAGGCGGCACAGAGACCGTCGAACAGCCGGCATCGGAGGGCATCGATCCGCGCGTCCACCAGCTTGATCTGATGCGCCGCGGCGCCGGACAGCGGCGGCGTGGACCCGGGCCGTCGATCCAGGTCGTCGAAGGCGGCCAGCAGGGGCGCGAGCCGGCTCTCCCACCGGTCATCGACGAGGGGCGGTCCGCAGGCGATGCGCCGGCGGCGTTCGAGTTCGAGATCCCGGTAGAAGGCGAGGCAATCCTCGCCGACAAGCTGCGGATGCATCGCGTCCAGGATGGTTCGCATGCTGCCCACCCGGCGCATCCGCTCGAAGAACGATCGCGGCGTCATCGCGTGGAGGTGATACGCCACGGCGTTTTCCAGGTAGCGGAGCCGGAGTCCCCGGTGCGACAGCCGATAGCCGAGCTCGACATCCTCGAAGGCCGCGAAGCGAAACGCCTCGCTGAAGATCTGCTCGACGTCCGCCGTCAAGCGCCGCTTCCAGGAGACGTTGCATGTGTACAGCCGGTCGAACGGCACGATGTCTCCGTCGCGGCAATCGTGGTGGGCGAACTGCTGTCCGCCCATGCCGACGATGTGCTGCATGAACCACCCGGGGGCCAGATCCGGATGCCAGTCGATCCTGCCCACGAACGCATCCCCGGGATCCGTGCCCCGGCCATGGGCCTCGCGGTGCCGGGCCACCAGATCCCGGGCGGGCACGATGTCGTCGCCGGTGATCAGAAACAGTTCGCCCTCGGCCGCCTCGAGCGCGAGATTGCGGGCCGCTCCGGGGCCAGGCGGGCCGTGATTGTCGAGCACCCGCACACGGAGTCCCGTGCCCGCCGCCGCCGCGATGCGGCGCACGGCATCGCCGTCGCCATGATCGTTGACCAGCAGGAGTTCGAACGAGCGGTCGCTCTGGCCGGCATAGCCGGCGATCGTCTTCGCCAGCTCCTGTGGACGGTCCTTGGTCGGCATGATCACCGACAGCGGCAGCGTGGCCGGCCGGCGACGACGTGCCGTCTTCCGCTCCTTCTCGGCCCCCCAGTGGTGCAACGCACCCACGAGCGATTCGGCGGCCTGCTTCCAGGTATACCGCGAGAAGACGTGGGCCCGGGCGACGGCCGCCGCATCGTCGGCTGCTGCCGGGTCGCGGAGATACGACCGCAGCGACTCGACGAGCGCATCCTCGCGCACCTCACACCAGTAGGCGCCGGGACCGACGAGATAGTGTTCGGTGTCGTAGCACGGACCGACGGGCACCTCGTCGAACTCGAGCGGCAGGAATCCGCCCGCCGGGGCGTATTCCAAGGGTCCGCCAAACGCCGGCATCATCACCGGGAGCCCCAGCGCCATCGCATCGATGATTTTCATGGCATACCCCTCGCCGCGGAACGGTGCGACGAGGAGATGCATCTCGCCGTAGAGGCGGATCAGATCGCTCTTCGTGAGGAACGTCTCGTGCCACACCAGCTTCGGAAACGACGGCTGGGCTGCGATCAGTTCGCGGAGCACGCGCGAGCCGCAGCCGGCGCCGTAGTCCTTGATGTGGATCTCGACGGGATCGTTCGCGGAGAACGCCTTGGCGAGGGCCGGGATCAGGATGTCCGTGCCGTAGCGATCGAGGTCGTGGGAGTTGGTGACCACGAGCATCCGGCGCACCGTGGAATCGTCCCGCGGCTTTCCGGCCGGATAGAGCGACTCGATCTCCGGCGAGTACCCCGGGGCCACCACGGAACAGCGCGACGCCGGAACCCCGAGATCCACGAGGCTGTCGCGGCAGAACGAGCTCAAGGGAAGCTTGCGCGCGTCGTTGGTCACGAGGTTGCGGCTCCACAGGTCGAGCGGGTGAATGCCGCCCCGAAACCGGTAGTTCGTGACGAACAGTTCGGCATTGATCTCGCCCGTCACCTCCTGCATGAGGAACTGCGGCCAGTAGTGGTTGAGCTTGACGTGGTAGGTCCGGCAGGGCGTGTCGCTCATGAGCGCCGCCAGCCGGGGCTGGAGCCGCGGCTCGAGCGTGGGGGAGAGCGTCGGGACGCGCGGGAGACTGACCTGCGCGCCGAGATCCGCGAGCGCAACGGCCAGTTCGCCGGCGACCCAGGTCAGGGCGCTGCCCTGCGAGAGATCGATCGCGAGGTGGATGCCCTCCCGCCCCCGCCGCTGGGTTTCCATGCGCGATTCCGTCCTTCCCGCGAGCGTCAGTTCGCGGCATCGGCCAGGCCGAGCCGGGCGCGGCGATAGCCGCCGCTGGTGATGTTCGCCACCCACTCCGCATGGTCGAGGTACCAGGCGACGGTCCGGGCGATCCCTTCGTCGAACGACAGGCTCGGCCGCCACCCGAGTTCGTCCCGGATCTTCGTGAAGTCGATCGCATACCGCCGGTCGTGGCCGGGGCGATCCTTCACCGACGTGATGAGCGACGTGCACGGGGCGTGCGGCAGTCCCGGCCGCAGGGCGTCGACCGCACGGCAGATCGCGTGGACGACTTCGATGTTCTTCTTCTCGCTGTCTCCACCGACGTTGTACACCTCGCCCAGCCGGCCGCGGGCGAGCACCGCCCGGATGGCCCGGCAGTGGTCGCCGACATAGAGCCAGTCGCGGATCTGGGCGCCGTCGCCGTAGACGGGGAGAGGCTTGCCTTCGAGGCAATTCAGGATCATCACCGGGATCAATTTCTCGGGAAACTGGAACGGCCCGTAATTGTTCGAGCAGTTCGTCGTGAGCGTCGGCAGACCGTAGGTGTGGTGATAGGCGCGGACGAAATGGTCGCTCGCGGCCTTCGAGGCCGAGTAGGGAGAATTCGGCGCGTAGGGGGTGGTCTCGAGGAACTTGCCCGTGGGCCCGAGCGAGCCGTAGACCTCGTCGGTGGAGACGTGGAGGAACCGGAACACACGCTGCTCCTCCTCGGGAAGCGTCTTCCAGTAGTGCCGCGCCTCCTCGAGCAGCCGAAACGTGCCCACGACGTTCGTTTCGACGAACGCGGCGGGACCGTCGATCGAGCGGTCGACATGGCTCTCCGCGGCGAAATTCACGATCGCGGCGGGGCGGTGCTCGCGGAGGATCGACCGCACGCCGTCGGCGTCGACGATGTCGCCGTGGATGAAGACGTGCCGGGCGTCGCCGGCGACGGCGGCCAGCGATTCCAGGTTGCCGGCGTACGTGAGCTTGTCGAGGTTGACGACGGCCGAGCCCTCCTCGGCGATCCACTGCCGCACGAACTCGCCGCCGATGAAGCCGGCACCGCCGGTCACGAGGATTGGACGCATGGATCTCCTTCCATATTCGATGACGAAGCGTTGACGGACGAGAGGTATTCGGCCATGCCGGCACGCCAGTCGGGCATCTCGACGCCCGCAGCACGCAGCCGCGAGAGGTCAAGCACGCTGTACGGCGGCCGGGCGGCGGGCAGCGGATAGGCCGACGAGGGAATCCGCTCGACCGGCGTCGCCACGCCCGCCGCCTCGAAGAGCGCCGCGGCGAAACCATGCCACGTGGTGGCGCCGGAATTCGTGACGTGGACGGTGCCCGTGGCCCCGCGGTCGACGAGCGCGAGGATCGCCTCCGCGACGTGGGGCACGTAGCTCGGCGTGCAGTGCTGGTCATCGACCACCCGCAGCACGTCGCGTTCCCGGGAGAGCACGAGCATCGTGTCGGCGAAGCAGCGCCCCCGCACCGGCCCCGACGGCCCGACGGAGTAGAGCCCGCACGTCCGCACGATGAGATGCCGCGGGCATCCCTGCGCGGCGATCTCGCCGGCGAGTTTGCTGCGGCCGTAGACGCCGAGCGGGCCGGGCGCGTCGGCCTCGCGGTAGGGATGCCGCCGGGAGGCATCGGCGCCGAACACGTAATCGCTGCTGATCTGGACGAAGAGCGCGTCGATCCCCCTGCAGGCTGCGGCGAGGGCGGCCACGGCGCCGGCGTTCGCGGCGAAGCAGCCGGCCGGGTCGCGCTCGGCGGCGTCGACGGCCGTCCACGCGGCGCAGTTGATCACCACCGCCGGGGCAAGTTCCGCGAGCACCCGCGGCACGTCCACGGCGCTCGTGATGTCGAGGACCGATCTAGATAGCGGTGCGGCGGCGCTCCCCAGCCGGCGACAGAGTTCCCGCCCCAGTTGGCCGTCGGCTCCCGTCACCGCGATCCGCCCCGGGCGCGCATCCATGCGTGTGCTCTCCATGCTTCAAGGCCTCGGTCGCGATCTCGACGATGTATCTGCCGTAGTCGCTCTTCATCCTCCCGGCGATCGCGAGCAACTCTTCCGGGGCGACGTAGCCGAGATGGAGGGCGATCTCCTCAAGGCACGCGATCTTCAGACCCTGCCGCTCCTGGATCGTCTGCACGAACGACGAAGCCTGAAGCAGCGAATCCGGCGTGCCCGTATCGAGCCAGGCGAACCCACGGCCGAGCGTCTCGACGGCCAGTTCGCCGCGCTCCAGGTAGACCCTGTTCAGGTCGGTGATCTCGAGCTCACCGCGACGGCTCGGCCGCAGGTCGCAGGCCAGTTGGACGACGTCGCGGTCGTAGAAGTAGAGGCCGGGCACGGCGAAGTGCGACCGCGGCCGGGCCGGCTTCTCCTCGAGCGACAGGGCCCGGCCCGCGGCGTCGAACTCGACCACGCCGAATCGCTCGGGGTCGCGGACGGGGTAGGCGAAGATCGTCGCGCCCCGCTCGCGGGCGGCGGCGGCATGCAGCACCCCCTGAAAGCCGTGGCCGTAGAAGATGTTGTCGCCGAGCACGAGCGCGGCACGGCTTTCCCCGATGAAGTCCGCGCCGATCACGAACGCCTGCGCGAGCCCCTCGGGCCGAGGCTGCTCGGCGTAGGAAAGGGAGATGCCGAACGACGAGCCGTCCCCGAGTAGTCGCTGAAAATGCGGCAGGTCGTGCGGCGTCGAGATGACGAGGATGTCCCGGATGCCGGCGAGCATCAGCGCCGAGATCGGGTAGTAGACCATCGGCTTGTCGTA
The DNA here is from genome assembly GCA_009926295.1 of Planctomycetia bacterium. Lineage (GTDB taxonomy): Bacteria > Planctomycetota > Planctomycetia > Pirellulales > UBA1268 > RGVT01. Next base: position 9,553 of record RFPF01000027.1, on the reverse strand, counting down.
GATCGGCAGCAGCTGCTTCGAGATCGCGAGCGTCATCGGATGCAGCCGCGTCCCGGATCCTCCCGCCAGCACGATGCCTTTCAGGGGTTTGGTCATGGTGGCTGCTCCTCAGGCCGCTCCCGGCCGGTCGAGCCGGTAGGGGGAATTGGCGTCGTGCTCATGGCGAATCTCGTCGACGGGCTCGCGCTTGCCGTGGCCCGCATAGAGCCGATTCGGCCCGTTGAACACCCACCCCGGAACGGCACCCACGTTACGGTAGGCATGCACGACACCGGGCGGGATCGACACCGCACACGGGTTGGACTCCCCGCAGATCGTGCGGGTCTCGACGCCATGCGTCGGTGACGAAGGCCGCGCATCCCAGAGCACGAGTTCGAAGTCGCCCGGACCGATGAAGGCGAAGTAGTCGGTCTGGTCACGATGCTCGTGCGGACCACGTGCCACACCGGGCTCGGTCTGGCTGACATAGGCCATCACCGGATGCAGTCCCTCCGGAAGCTCGTCCTCGCGATACAGCTCCACGAGCCACCCGCGCTGGTCGCCGTGGCGGCGCAACGGCTTGAACGTGACGTCGGCGATTCGTGGTGCGCCGGTCTGGACCTCGGTCATGATCTGGGTCATCGGCTCGCGTTCTCCTGGTGACGAGGGGAAATAGGCAATCCGCCGCCGGTCCGCAAGGGACATTTTCCGCGAACGTATTCCCAAGGGGCCCGATTCCGGGATGGCGTGGGGGTGCGTTCCCGCTACGATCCCCGCCCACCCATGCAACCGGGGCCCATGCTCGATTTTTCAGCCGACGAGTTCCCCGAAGCGTCATTCTCGCCAGCGCCCGCCGCGGCGCCGGCGGCCCGCCTGCGCCGGGAACGCGGCCGGGCCCGGATGGCGCGGATGCGGGTCGCGTTCGCCGGCCTGGCCCGTGACCTCGGGTCGATCCTCCCCCTCACGATCCGCAGGCTCGAGCGGCTGGGGGCGCTCTTCGCCGACTACCGTGCGATCATCTACGAGAACGACTCGGTCGACGACACCCGGGCGATCCTGCACCGCTGGGCCGTGTCCAACAAGCGCGTTCACGTGACGAGCGAGGACCGCCACGACCCACGCAATCCGACCACGCGGTGCCTGCGCCGCATCGAGCGCATGGCTCTCTACCGGCAGCGGTGCCACGAGCACATCCTCGACCGCCATGGCGACTTCGACGCCACGATCCTGATCGACCTCGACATCCAGGGCGGCTTCAGCCTCGACGGAATCGCCGACACGTTCGGCCGGGATGACTGGGACTTCGTCGGGTCCAACGGCCTGATCTTCCGCCGGGAAGGACTGCGGATCAATGCGCTGCGACAGTACGACATGTGGGCCTTGCGGTTCGACGAAGCGATGACGCCGCTGCGCACGGCGCAGGCCCACCGCCACAGGTATCGCGCGGGTGATCCTCTCGTGCCGGTGACGTCGTGCTTCGGGGGCCTGGGCATCTACACGATGAAGGCGTTCCGGACCGGTCGCTACGGTGCCACCGACTGCGAGCACGTGGTGTTCCACCGCTCCCTGATGGAGGCCGGCCACGGCCGGCTCTTCCTCAACCCGAGCCAGGTCGTGATCTACGGCCGCCGGCACCGGTTCGGAGACTCCTGCCTGCGCCGCCTGTGCGCCGCCTGGGGATCGTTGTCACGACGAGGGGCCGAACCCTGGGATTTCGCGCCCCCGGCCCGCGACCGCCGGGCGGCCTGAGCCCGCCTGTCGCGGCCGCGCGGCGGCCGGCCGTTGTCGCCGCAGGCGGGCGTGCCATATTGATCGCGTCTTCGCGCCGTCCTTCCCACAGGCAAGCCCATGAAAATCCACGAATACCAGGCGAAGGATCTCCTCCGGGCGGCGGGCGTGCCGGTGCTCGCCGGCCGCGTCGCCACCACGCCCGCGGAGGCCGCCGCGGCCTTCACGGCGCTGGGCACGCCGGTGTGCGCCGTCAAGGCCCAGATCCACGCCGGCGGCCGCGGCAAGGGGCAGGTGAAGGGATCCGGACAACGCGGCGTGGAGCTCGCGAAAAGTGCGGCCGACGCCGAACGGATCGCCGCCGGGCTCCTCGGCAAGACGCTCGTCACGATCCAGACCGGCCCCGAAGGCCAGTCCGTGCGGCGGGTGTTCGTGGAGAGCGGCTGTGCTATCGACCGCGAGCTGTACTGCGCCGTGCTCGTCGATCGTCGCGCCGGATCGCCCGTCCTCATCGCGAGCACCGCTGGCGGCATGGACATCGAAGAGGTGGCCGCCAGGACGCCCGAGTTGATCCTGAGCGAGCCGTTCGATCCCGACCGCGGCCTCGCCGGCTACCAGGCCCGCCTTCTGGCCGCACGACTGAAGCTGCCCACGGCGAGTTGGCGGCACGCGGAGACCTTCTTCCGCCGGCTCTGCCGGGCATTCGTCGATCTCGACGCCTCGCTCGTCGAGGTCAATCCGCTCGTGCTCACGAAGGATGGCACGCTCGTCGCGCTCGACGCCAAGATGACCTTCGACGACAACGCCCTCTATCGCCACAAGGACGTGGCCGCCCTCCGCGACGAGGCGGAGGAGGAACCGGCGGAGACGAGGGCCGCGGCGGCCGGCCTGTCGTACGTGAAGCTCAACGGCACGATCGGCTGCCTCGTCAACGGCGCGGGGCTCGCCATGAGCACGATGGATCTCGTCAAGTACCACGGCGGCGAGCCGGCCAACTTCCTCGACGTCGGCGGCGGCGCCGACGTGAAGCAGGTGACCGAGGCCTTCCGGATCATCCTGTCCGACAAGAACGTGAAGGCGATCCTCGTCAATATCTTCGGCGGCATCATGCGGTGCACCACGATCGCCACCGCCCTCGTCGAGGCCTCGAAGACGGTCGGGTTCACCGTGCCGCTCGTCGTGCGGCTCGAGGGCACGGAGGTGGAGGAGGGGAAGAAGATCCTCGCCTCGAGCGGCGCCGCGATCATCACCGCCGACGGCCTCACCGACGCCGCCAAGAAGGTCGTCGCCGCCTCCAAAGCCTAGGACATCACCATGAGCATCCTCGTCGACCGCGACACACGCGTCATCTGTCAGGGCATCACCGGCAAGGTCGGTGAGTTCCACACCCGCGGCTGCCTCGACTACGGCACCCGGATGGTGGGCGGCGTCACGCCGGGGAAGGGGGGCGACGCAGTCGCCGGACTGCCTGTGTTCGACACCGTGGCCGAGGCCCGCGACGCGACGGGCGCCAACGCCACGATGATCTTCGTGCCGCCGGCGTTCGCGGCCGACGCGATCCTGGAGGCTGTGGCGGCCGGCATCGAACTGGTGATCGCGATCACGGAGGGCATCCCCGTGCTCGACATGGCCCGGGTGATGCCCGTGGTGCATGCCTCGAAGAGCCGGCTCATCGGCCCCAACTGTCCGGGCGTGATCACTCCGGGCGAGTGCAAGATCGGGATCATGCCGGGCTACATCCACACCCCGGGCCACGTGGGGGTGATGAGCCGCTCCGGCACGCTCACCTACGAGGCCGTCTGGCAGCTCACGCAACTCGGGCACGGCCAGAGCACCTGCGTGGGCCTCGGCGGCGACCCGCTCGTGGGCTCGTCGTTCATCGACATCCTCGGGCTCTTCCAGAACGATCCCGACACCCACGCGATCCTGATGATGGGGGAGATCGGCGGAAGCGCCGAGGAGGAGGCGGCGGCCTACGTGAAGGAGCACGTCACGAAGCCCGTGGCCGCCTTCATCGCCGGCCGTACGGCCCCCCCGGGCAAACGGATGGGCCACGCCGGTGCGATCATCTCCGGCGGCAAGGGCACGGCCGAGGCCAAGCTCGCCGCCCTCCGCGACGCGGGTATCGAGGTGGCGGATAGTCCTGCCGACATGGGCGCGGCCCTCGTGCGCGCGATCGAGCGGCGAGGCTGACGGTTTTCCCGCACTGCCTGACTCGGGTGTGACGCGGGCGGCAGGGTACACTGCGGGCATGAAGGTCGATCTCTTCATCCCGTGCTTCGTCGATCAGATGACGCCGCACGTCGGCATCGCCGTGGCGACCGTGCTGGAACGACTCGGGCACACGTGCGAGTTTCGTCGCGCCCAGACCTGCTGTGGCCAGCCGAGTTTCAACTCCGGCTACTGGGACGAGGCCCGCGACGTCGCCCGGCGTGCGCTCGACGTGTTCGCCGGGGCGGAGGCGATCGTCGGCCCGAGCGGATCGTGCGTGGCGATGATGCGCGTGTTCTATCCGCAGCTCTTCGAGGGGATGCCCGAGGAGACGAGGGCGCTCGACCTCGCGGCCCGGACGTTCGAGTTCGGCGAGTTCCTCGTCGAGAAGCTGGGCGTGACCGACGTCGGGGCACGGTTTCCGCATCGCGTCACCTACCACGACGGCTGCCACGGCCTGCGCGAACTGCGGATCAAAACCGCGCCCCGGGAGCTCCTGCGTCACGTGCGCGACCTCGAATTCGTGGAGTGCGACGAGCCGGAGAGCTGCTGCGGGTTCGGCGGGCTTTTCAGCGTGAAGTTTCCGATGATCTCGACGGCCATGGCCGAGGTGAAGGGCGGCTCGCTCGCCCGCACGGGCTGCGACTACATCGTGTCGAGCGATCCCTCCTGCCAGCTGCAGCTCGACGGCTGGCTCTCCCGCAACGCCTCCATGGGCGGGCCGCGGCCGCGCACGATCCACCTCGCCGAGGTGCTCGCTACTGCGGGGGCGTGAGGCCCGGCGACTTGACTTCCTCGGTCTCGCGCTTCTTCGCCACGTGGACGACGACGGGCCGCTCGGCGGTGAGGCCGGCCTTGTCGGTGACGACGACCGTGAATGCGTAGGCCTTCTGCGCCTCGCGATCGGGCGGGCTCTTGAGAGTGACCGCGCCGGTGGTCGCATTGATCGTCACGACGGCCGCATCGTCGTCCTGCCCGGGCTTGAGCGAGAAGGTCAGCACGTCACCCTGGTCGGCATCCGTGGCGGTGGCCTCGTAGACGACCGTGTCGACCGGGGCGCCGTCGTCCACGAAGGACGAGTCCTTGCTCGTCAGGACCGGCGCCTGCACCACCGTGAGCGGAAGCCAGTACCCCAGCCGGTAGTGGTCGACGAGGCCGATGTCACGGCGGCCATCGCCGTTTTTGTCGTCGGCCGTGAGCTCCAGCGTGAAGGCGCCGTTGCCGTCGGTGTCGACGAATGGCTCGCCCTCGTCGCGGCTCAGGCTCCCGTCGGCATCCACGAACGGCTCGCTCCACGCGGGCCTGGCCACGGCCGCATTGCCGGCCGCAGGCCGGCCGGGCTCGCCGTGGAGGACGACGTCGCGGGCCGCCGCGTCGCGGCCGAGGCACCGGGAAAAGACGCCGAGCATCCCCGATCCCATGTCGAGACCGGAGAGCCGGCCGCCGTCGAGACGGTACGGGGGCGGCAGGGGCGCGACGGACAGCGCCAGGAGCACGCCCCCCGCCACCACGAGGCCGGCGACGCCGCCGACGAGCACGCCGCCGATCTGGTCGAGCCGTGGCGGCAGACGGACGGAGTCGGCCGGCACCAAGCCGCCGATCGCCACCTGGATCGCGACCGCGGCCACGACGAGCATCCCCAGGAATGCACCCGGTACGGCGTAGTGCCGCGGCACCTCAGCGAGCTCCAGCCACGCCGCGACGGGGCCTGCGAGGCCGAGGGCGGCGACCACGGCGGCCAACGCGTGCAGGCCCGCGAGCGTGGCCATGAAGAGCCCCCGGCGGAAGCCGTAGTAGGCGAGGGCGGCGGCCAGCCCGAGCACGAGCGGGGCGCCGAGCGGTTGGAGGGAGGCGGCGGCGAATGGCAGGGTGCATTCCATCGGATCAGGCCTTCGTCACGCGGACGACCTCGTTCACGCTCGTGATGCCTGCGATGACCTTCTGCAGGCCCGACTCCTGGAGCGTGCGCATCCCCGCCTTGCGGGCCGCGGTGCGGATCGCCTGGATGGACGGCTGCCCCACGATCAGCTCCCGGATGGCCTTGTCGACGACCATCAGTTCGTGCACGCCCGTTCGGCCCCGGTAGCCGGTGCCGTTGCAGGCCGGGCAGCCCTTCTCCTTGTAGAACACGTTCACCTTGTCGGCGGGAATGCCGGCTGACTTCAGGAACTCCGGGGTCGGCTTGTAGGGCTGCTTGCACTCCCCGCACAGCACGCGAATCAGCCGCTGCGCCAGCACGGCCGTGACGGCCGACTGGATCAGCGACGTGTCGATGCCGATGTCGAGGAGTCGCGTCACGGTGGTGGCGGTGTCGTTGGCGTGCAGCGTGGTGAATACGAAGTGCCCCGTGAGGGCGGCCTGCATCGCGATCTCGGCCGTCTCCTTGTCGCGAATCTCGCCCACCAGGATCACGTCGGGGTCCTGCCGCAGCACGCTCCGCAGGATCTTGGCGAACGTGAGGTCGGCAGCGACGTTCACCGCCGTCTGCGAGATGTTCTCCAGTCGATACTCGATCGGGTCTTCGATGGTGACGATGTTCCGCGAGAGGACGTCGATCTCCCCGAGCGCACCGTAGAGCGTGGTCGTCTTGCCGGAGCCCGTCGGGCCGCAGACGATGAGCATGCCATGGGGCCGGTGGATGATGTCCCGCAGCTGCTTGAGCACGACGTCTCGCATCCCGAACTTCTCGAGCCCCTGCTTGACGATGCCGCCCCCGGCGTCGAGCAGCCGCAGCGCGATCTTCTCGCCGAAGTTCGTCGGGCCGGAGGCGGCGCGGATGTCGAACTTTCGCCCGTCGTAGAGCACCGCGAACGTGCCGTCCTGCGGCCGGCGGCGCTCGGCGATGTCCATGTCGCCGAGCACCTTGATCGCCGAGACCGTGGCCCGGCCCGCCGCTCCGGAAATCGTGCCCGCATTCTGCATCATGCCGTCGATGCGGTACCGCACCAGAAGCTCGTCTTCGCCCTTGGGCTCGAGGTGGATGTCGGTGGCCCGCAGCCCGACCGCCCGTGCGAGGATCGACTGCGCCGACATGATCGCCTCGGACGTCTCACGATCGAGACTGCCGGCGTCGCGGCCGTCGTACGGGCGGCCGTCCTTCTTGAGCAGCACGACCTGCGGACCGCCTGCGGCTCCCCGCGGGGCTGTCGGTCCCTTCGATGCGTTGCGACCGAAGGCCTGCCCCACCACCTGCAGTAGCCCGTCGCACTGGCTCGGCAGGATTCTTCCGGCCGATCCGCAGTTGAGGTCGCGGTGGCAGGTGTAGGCGGCCACCACGGCCACCAGCGCCGGCAGCATCAGGTACACGGTCGAGAGTCCGAATCGCAGGCTTCCCAGCAGGAAGAGCGTCCCCAGGGCGACCAGCAGGGGCGCCCAGGGGTACGTCCGCCCGAAGATCTCCTCCGCGTCGCGGTCGACCCACACGCAGGCCGCGGCCCAGGCCGCGGCCGCGACCAGCCACACCGCTCCCCAGATGTAGAAATGCTCACCGACCGGAATGCCTGTCATCCGTCACACCTGTGACCGTTTTCGCACCGCCTCCATGCTACTATGTCGGTGGAAGGCATGCTGCATGAGCAATCAGGGCGTTTCAGCCGCCGCGACCACCCCGACCGCACCGGACCGCGACGCCAAGAAGCGGTTCCTCCACGACGCGGCGGAGCACGTCCGCGACGGCGGGCACCGCGCGTTCGTGAGGAAAGCCCTCGGCGGCTACTACGTCAGCCGCGACGCGCAGAAGGCCCGCTACCGCGACTGGGAGCAGGCCAGGGATGCCGCCAGCCTCGCCAAGTGGTCGGCCGTGAATCGGCTCGACGAACTCCTGCCCAGGTTCGTGGAGAACTTCGAGGCCAACGGCGGGATGGTGCACTGGGCCCGCGACGCCGACGAAGCCCGCTCGATCGTGCTCGGTCTGCTCCGCGAGGCCAAGGCCAAGGCGGTCATCAAGAGCAAGTGCATGACGAGCGAGGAGATTCACCTCAACGCGGCCATGGAGCAGGACGGCTACGGCGTGGTGGAGAGCGATCTCGGAGAATTCATCCAACAACTGCGCGGCGAGCCGCCCTACCACTTCGTCTTTCCCTGCATGCACGTCCGCCGCGACGAGATCAGCGACCTCTTCGGCAGGCACCTCGGCACGCCGCCGACCGACAGCCCCGAGGAGTTGACGATGATCGCCCGCAGGCACATGCGCCGGCTGTACGTCGATGCCGACGTGGGGATCACCGGTGCGAATTTCCTCATTGCCGAGACCGGCCAGATCTCGATCACGGAGAACGAGGGCAATGCCCGGCTGACGGCGGCCCTCCCCAGGGTGCACATCGCGATCGCCGGCATCGAGAAGGTCGTCGCGCGCCTCGACGACCTGTCCGTGTTGCTGCCGATGCTCGCCACCGCCGGGGCCGGGCAGCCGATGACCTGCTACAACACCCTGTATGCCGGACCGCGGCGCGAGGGTGAGGCCGACGGCCCCGAGGCGCTGCACCTCGTGCTCCTCGACAACCAACGGTCGGCGATCCTCGCCGACCCGGAGCAGCGCGACAGCCTGCACTGCATCCGGTGCGGGGCCTGCCTCAACGTCTGCCCGATCTTCAAGAATGTTGGCGGCTTCACCTACGGCACCACCTACCAGGGTCCGATCGGCTCGGTGATCACGCCGCACCTGCGCGGGCTCGCCAACTGGAATCATCTTTCGGGGGCGAGCTCCCTCTGCGGTGCCTGTACCGACGCCTGCCCGGTGCGGATCGACATCCACCACCACCTCCTGCATAACCGCCGCAACGCCGCCCGCACCGCCCCAAACCGCTGGGAAAAGTTGGGCCACAAGATGTTCGTCGCCGTGGCGTCGCGCCCGTGGCTGTTCGCGACGGGCGGCGCCGTGTTCCGCCACACACTTGGCCTCTTGAAGGCCCTGCGGCCGCCGCTGATGAGGGACTGGCTCGCGACCCGCGACCTCCCGCAGGCGCCTTCGCGCAGTTTCCGCGACCAGTGGAGCCGCCGATGACGACGACCGCCCCCCCGCGCCGCGACGGATCGGCCCGCGATACGATCCTCGCGCGGCTCCGCGAGGCTTTGCGGGTGCCCGCTCCGCTCCCCCACCTCAAGTCGCATGCGGCCGAGCCGGCGCCCGCTCCGGCGAACGGCCTGCCCCGGCTCTCAGTGCTGCCGGAGCAGGCGGCGCGGCCGTGGCTGCCCGATGGCGGAGAGACCCCCGCCGAGCGGCTGGCGATCCTCGTGGAAAACCTGGGGAAACTCCGGGCAATCGTGCATCGCGTGCCCGACCTCACCGCGGCGGCCGACCTCGTGGGCACGCTCGCCCGGGAACGTGACTGGAAGCAGGTGGCCTGGCACGATCATCCGCTCGTCGCGCCGCTCCGCATGGGCATCCCCTGCGGCACGTACGAGGTTCGCCCCGGATCCTTCGACAAGTCCGCCCTCGAGGCCTGCGATGCCGGGATCACAGCCTGCGAGTGCCTCGTGTCGCAGACCGGGTCGATCCTGGTGTCGGCCGCCACCTGCGGCGGCAGGGCCCTGTCGATCCTGCCGCACGTGCACATCGTGGTGGCGACACTCGACCAGATCGTGGCCACGCTCGGCGACGCCCTGCACGACGTCCGCGAGCGGCACGCCGGCCGGC
>RFPF01000260.1 GCA_009926295.1 Planctomycetia bacterium | reverse complement strand
GGCGGGTATCCTCGACCGCCCGCCATGGATCCTGCCGATGCCCCGTTCGTCTCCCAGTCAGCTCACCCGTCAGGCCGCCGAGACGGTGGCGATCCTCGTCGTGGCGGGAATCGTGCACGAGGTCTGGCGGACGGGCGTCATGTCGCCCACCGCCCTGGGCTGGCTCGTCGTCGGACTCGCCCTCCTCAAGACCGCATTCTTCTTCGCCGAGAACCTGCAGCACATCCTGCTCGCGACGGCCCACGAGATTCCCTACCACCGGTTCCTCGGCCTCATGGGCGTGAACATGGCTCAGATCACGATGTCGTTCGCGCTCGACTTCTTCCTCCTCGAAGCAGCCGAGCGGGGTAGCCTGAGCGGGTTTGCGGACGGGCTCGGCGAACTGCGAATCCTCTTCGACTGCTTCTTCTACAGCGTGCTCAACTTCACGTTCTTCGGGTTCGGCGACATAACGCCCCAGTCGATTCCCGCGAAGCTCGTGACGCTCATGGAAGTGACGCTCGCCTTCTTCACCGTGATCTTCCTGCTCTCCGATTTCATTAGCCTCAAAGACTCGCTCCGCCTTAGCTCGGCTGGCACGCACGGTCCGGATCGCTCCGCCCCATGACCGCACACCTCGCCTCCGGCACCACCTGGCTCGGCATCGCCGCCGGGTTGCTGTCAGGCGCGTGCATGTCGTTTTCCTATCTGCTGTCGCGGCACCATGCGCTCTCCCGGCCGGCCGGCGAGCGGCCGGCCGCCGCCCTGGGGCTCCTCCTGCGTGCGCACGTCGTCATGGGCTGCGTGGCGACCGCCGCGGTGGTCCTCCTGCAGCCCCGTGCGTTGCCGCCGGTCGCGCAGTTCATCGGGCCGCTCGTGGGGGCGGCGGGATTTTATCTGCTTGGCAACGTCATCCTGTTTGGTCTCTTGCGCACGCTCGAAGCTTCGCGGCTCACGCCGTTTCTCGGGCTCAAGGTGTTCATTCTCGCGCTTATCGTCGCGACGTTTCTCCACGAGCCACTGTCGGCGACGCAGTGGCTGGCCGTGGCTCTGTCCGTCGCGGCAACGGTGCTCCTGCAGGGGACCGCCGGTGGTCTGCCGAGCGCGGCCCTGGGCAGGGTGCTCCTCGTGTGTCTCTGCTTCGCGATCTCCGACCTGTTCATCGTGCGGCTCATCGACAGCCTGGATGCATCGGGGCCGGGCCCATCCGGCAGGCTGTTCGCGGCCGTGCTGGGAATGCTCCTGACATACGTGTTCTGTGGCGTTGTGTGCGGGCCGATCGTGCTCGGGGGATGGTGCCGCCCCGCGGCGGGCACTGCCGGCCCGGCGTGGCGGATGGCGGCGGCCTATGCCTGCACATGGCTCCTGGCGATGGCGGCGCTCTATGCCTGCTTCGCGCTCGTTGGCGCCGTGTTCGGCAACGTCGTACAGTCCACCCGCGGCATCATGTCGGTGGTTATTGGGGCGACGCTTGCGCAGTTCGGATGGCACGAGCTCGAGCAGAAGGTCGATTGGGTCACGCTCGTCCGCCGGATCGGTGCCGCCAGCCTCATGACCGCCGCGATCGCGGTGTACGTCCTGTAGGGTCAGGCCAGGATGCCCGCGACCACTTTGCCATGCACGTCGGTCAGCCGATACCGGCGGCCCTGGAACTTGTAGGTCAGCCGCTCGTGGTCGATGCCGAGGAGGTGAAGCATCGTGGCGTGGAAGTCATGCACGTGCACGCCGTCCTTCACGATGTTGTAGCCATACTCACACGTTTCGCCGTACGTGGTTCCAGGCTTCACGCCTCCGCCGGCCATCCAGATCGTGAAGCAGCGCGGATGGTGGTCGCGGCCGAAATCCTGCCCCGGCTTGTAGAGCCCCTGGCAGTAGTTCGTGCGGCCGAACTCGCCTCCCCACACCACGAGGGTGTCGTCGAGCATCCCCCGCTGGGCGAGGTCTTCGACGAGCGCTGCGGCCGGCTGGTCGGTCTGCTTTGCCTCGCGGGTGATCCCGCCCTTCAGGCCGCCGTGGTGGTCCCAGTCCTGGTGGTAGAGCTGGATGAACCGCACACCCCGCTCGGCGAGCCGGCGGGCGAGCACGCAATTCGCCGCGAACGTGCCCGGGTCTTTCGCGTCGGGGCCGTACATGTCGAGCACGCTCTTGGGCTCGTCGGAAAAATCGGTCACGTCGGGCACGCTCGCCTGCATGCGGAAGGCCATTTCATAGTTGGCGATCCGCGCGGTGATCTCGGTGTCGGGCGTGCCGGCGAATTGATGCTCGTGGAGTTCACGGAGTCCGTCGAGGAGCTGCCGGCGGTTTTCCCGCGACACCCCAGGCGGGTTGTTCACGTAGAGCACAGGATCCGCACCGGACCGGAACCGTACGGCCTGGTGCTTTGTCGGAAGAAAGCCCGCGCCCCAGAGGTGGCTCATGAGCGGCTGGCCGCTCTTGTTCTTCGTGATCAGAACGACGAACGAGGGGAGGTCGTCGTGCTCGTTGCCGAGGCCATAGTCGAGCCAGGCGCCGATGCTCGGGCGGCCCGGAATCTGGTTGCCGCTCTGCATGAACGTCACACCCGGGCCGTGGTTGATGCTCTCGGTGTACATCGTGCGGATGAAGCAGAGCCGGTCGGCCACTTTCGCGGTGTGGGGTAGAAGCTCGCTCAGCCACGCGCCGCTTTCACCGTACTGCGCGAAGGCAAAGGGCGAGCCCACGAGCGGGATCGAACTCTGGTTTCCCGACATCCCGGTGAGCCGCTGGCCGCCGCGCACGCTGTCGGGCAGTTGCTCACCCGTCTTCTCGACGAGCAGCGGCTTGCGGTCGTAGAGGTCGAGCTGCGACGGGCCGCCCGACTGAAACAGATAGATCACCCGCTTCGCCTTGGGCGGATGATGGAAGCCCCCCAGCACGCCGCTCTCAGCCGTGGCCGCCGACTGCGACAGCATCTCGGCAAGCGCGAGCCCACCGAAGCCCATCCCGAACCTGCCCAGCCATTCGCGTCTGTTGATCGGGGAGAGAATCATCGCTTCACCACGCTTCCATCGTAGTTCATCAGGGCGTTGATCACGCTCGCAAGCGCCGCGACGTCCACAGCCGGCAACGATTCGTCATGCTTCCGGTCACCGATCTCCACGAGTTTGCCGGCATCATCGGGACGGGCACGATACCACTCGATCTGCGCGGCGTGCATCTGTCCGAGGATCTGTCGCTGTTCATCGTCTGGCTGACGGCTCGTGAGCAGTTCGAAGGCCCTCTCGAGCGCACGGTTCGCCTGGCCGTCGTAGTCAGCCAGGAGCCGCTCGGCGAGCACTCGGGCGGCCTCGACGAATTGCGGCCCGTTCATGAGCACGAAGGCATGCAGCGGCGTGTTGGTGGCGTCGCGTTTGGCCACGCACACAACCCGCTTGGGCACGTCGAAGCTTTCAAGCATCGGCGCGGGCCCGGTCCGCCGCCAATAGGTATAGATGCTGCGACGATAGAGCCCCTCGCCCGAGTCGGCCTTCTCGGGCTTGAACGACTCGGGCAGGTCGTAGGTCTTCACCGGCGGCCCGCCCACCTTCTCGACAAGCAGGCCGCAGGCGGCAAGGGCGCCGTCGCGTATCATCTCGGCTGGCAGCCGGTGCCGCGGACCACGGGCGAGCCATACATTGAGCGGATCGTCGGCCATCGTCTTGGGGTCGGCGATGCTCCGCTGCCGATAGGTCTGCGAAAGCATGATCGTCTTGACGAGCCCCTTCATGTCCCAGCCCAGCCCGCCCGCGGACGTCGGATGGGAAAACTGCCACGCGAGCAGGTCGAGCACTTCTGGATACTCGGGCCGAGTTGACTGGCTGCCGAGATCCTCGGGCGATTGCACGAGGCCGATTCCGAAGAGCGACTGCCAGAGACGGTTCACCGTCACGCGAGCGAGGAGCGGATGCTCGGGGTCGATGAGCCAGCGGGCGAGGCCCAGGCGGTTCTTGGGCTGGTTGGCAGGGAAGGGCGGCAGAGCGGCGGGAGTATTCGGCTCGACCGGTTCGCCACGCTTGTCGTAGTCGCCCCGCTGGAGCACGTAGGCCATCTTCGGCTGTGGCAATTCGCGCATCACCATGACCTCGCGCGGCTTTTCCGCCAGGTCGTCGTGGCTGCGACGCGCCGTTTCGAGGGCCTGGCGCTTTACCGCCGGCTCGTCGGCAAAAGCTGCCGCGAAATAGTCGCCGAGTCCCTCGGCGTCGCGCTTCTCCGCGAGGGCCTCCGCGAGCGTGCCCGGCGCGAACAACTCCCGGACCTCGAGTCGTGACAGGGCCCTGTCGAACACGCGAAACTCGTCCACGAGGCCGTTTTTGAACCCATGATCCCGCATCCGCTCGCCGATCGTGATCGTGTCGCCACCGCCCCCCGTGATCTCACGAGTGAGGCTGTCGCGGACGATCTCGGTGGCAGCCGGATGGCCATTCACGAAAATCCTCAGCCCTGCCGCCTTGCCCGAGCCGTCGCTCGACACGGTGACGTGGGTCCACTCGCCGGCGGGCAGCGGCTCCGCGCAGCGCACGCTCGCGGCATCGCCCGGCCAGAAATGGATCAGCGACCAGCGGAGATGGCCTTCATCGACGAGCAG
>RFPF01000259.1 GCA_009926295.1 Planctomycetia bacterium | reverse complement strand
TGATGTGCATGTCGTCGAACTCGTAGGTGATCTCGGCACGGCGACCGGTGAGGTTGTCGTACAGGCCGATCAGGAGATCCGGCCAATTGTTCGTCTGCTTTTCCGCCACGATTGAGCCTCCGGAGGGATGGTGGGACCTGGGGAGTATAGGCACGCGTTCCGCAGCGGGCAGAAATCGCCGGATTCTGGCACCAACGCCGCGAACGGCCGACCTACACTGCCAGTGGGACGGTTGGGCCCCTGGAGCGAGTGGTGGACGTGATGCACGATCCCGTGCCGCCGGTGTGCGTGTGGCTGAAGCGTGATCTGCGCGTGACCGACCACGCTGCGCTCGCCGAGGCGTGTGCACGCGCCCGGGACGGGGCCGTGTTCGCCGTGTTCCTCTACGAGCCCGAAGTGCTCGTGCAGCCGGAGTGGGACCCGAGCCACACGGAGTTCCAGCGGGAATGCCTCGTCGAACTCGAGGCGGCGCTCCGGCCGCTCGGCGTCCGGCTCGTCACCCGGCGCGGGGAAGCGGTGGCGATGCTCGAGCAGCTGCGCCGCGAGACGGGCTTCAGGCTGCTCGTGGCCCACGAGGAGACCGGCACGGGTGTGACCCATGCCCGCGACCGGCGCATGCGCCTCTGGGCCCGCGAGGCGGGCGTCGAGTTTCTCGAAGTGCCGCAGACAGGCGTCGTGCGGCGGCTCAAGTCTCGTGATGGATGGAACCGGCTCTGGGAGGCCCGCATGGAGGCGGCGCCGGCGCCGGTTCCGCGGAGCACCGGCACCGGCGGCGGGGCGACGATCCTGCGGCTCGAGACCGCGGGGCTCCTCGGCTGCCGCGATCTCGGCGAGCCTGTCGACACGAAGGCCCGGCAGTGCGGCGGCGAGCGGGCTGCCGGGGAGGTGCTCGATGATTTTCTCGTCCGCCGTGGCCGCCATTACTCGGGCGGCATCTCGAGCCCCCTGTCGGCCCCGTCGAGCTGCTCGCGGCTGAGTGCGTATCTCGCCTTCGGGGCGATTTCGATGCGCACGGTCTGGCAGGCGAGCGAGGCCCGGCGGATGGAAGTCGCCTCGGCACTCGCCACGGCCGCACATCCGCGCGAGCGCGCGGAACTGAAGGCCTGGCAGCGGAGCCTGAAGGCGGTGCAGTCGCGGCTGCACTGGCACTGCCACTTCATGCAGAAGCTCGAAGACGAGCCGGCAATCGAGTTTCACAACATGCTGCGGGCGGCCGACGGCCTGCGCGAGCACGACGTTTCCGCCGAGCGGCTCGCGGCCTGGCAGGCGGGCCGCACGGGCTACCCTCTCGTCGACGCCTGTATTCGGAGCCTGCTCGCAACCGGCTGGCTCACGTTTCGGATGCGGGCCATGGTCGTGTCGTTCGCGAGCTACTCGCTCTGGCTCCACTGGCGACCCACCGGGCTGTTTCTCGCCCGCCACTTCCTCGACTTCGAGCCGGGGATTCACTGGTCGCAGCTGCAGATGCAAAGTGGGACCACGGGCATCAACACGCTCCGGATCTACAACCCCTCGAAGCAGGCGCTCGAGCAGGATCCACGCGGCATCTTCATCCGCCGCTGGGTGCCTGAGCTCGCCGGCGTGCCGCCGGCTTACGTGCACATGCCGTGGACGATGCCGGGAGAGGTGCAGCAGGCGGCGGGCTGCATGATCGGCCGGGACTATCCGCCGCCGATCGTCGACCACGCCGCCGCCGTGCGCGAGGCGAAGCGGCGTCTCGCCGCCGTGCGGGGCGACCCGGAGGCACGGGCCGAGGCACGCGGTGTGGCTCGCCGGCACGGGAGCCGCCGCGATCGCCGCGGTGCGATGCAGCAGGACCCGGTGCGGCGGTCGCTTGCCCGCGATGCAGCCGGCGACGCGGCGACTCGCCCGATGCCGATCGCAGAACCGCAGCGGATGCTGCCATTCCTGGAGGGACGCGAGGCGGGCGAATCTGCCGACTGAACGCGTTGCGACAGTCCGCTTTTCCGTGGAGCATCATGCCATGTCGAGAATCGCCGCGACGATCAGCGGGGTTGTCGTGTGCATCGCCGGCCTTCGCGCGCACCCTGCGGAGATCGTGCGCATCGTCCCGCGTGGGCCGGCGGGGCTGGTATCTCCGAAGCAGTGGCAGGCTGAGTGGCCGGGCTGTGCATTCGAGGACGGCGTGACGGAGGGCCGACTGTCGACGGTCGCCACCGCCGGCGGCCTGGGCTACCGCGTCGACTACGCGGTGGGTGGCATCGGTCCGGAGCGGGGTGGCGTGGGGTGGCGGTTCCCCGTGGGCAAGAGGGAAGTCGCCGAACTGCGCTACGCCGTCACGTTCAGCAAGGATTTCGACTGGGTGAAAGGCGGGAAACTTCCGGGCCTCTGCGGCGGCCCGGAGAGCGTCACCGTGGAAATCCCGCGAATGGAACGAATGGCTTTTCGGTGCGGCCGATGTGGCGTGCCGACGGCCGCGGAGAGGCCTACGTCTACCACATGCACCAGCCCGACAAATACGGCGAGAGCTTTTCGTTCCCCGGGGACTTCCGGTTTCCGACCGACGCCCCGGTGTGCGTCCGTGTGAGGGTGGCCATGAACGCTCCCGGGCGTCGCGATGGCACGCTCGACCTGTGGATCGGACTTCCGGACGTCGACGAGCGACACGTCGTTTCCCGCGACGACATGGAGTGGCGTTCGACGCCCGAGGTGGGGATCGACGGGCTCTTGTTCGAGACCTTTCACGGTGGTGGCGACCGCTCGTGGGCGCCGAGCCGCCCCTGCTTCGCGCTGTTTCACGACATCGCCGTGGAAATATTCGACCGTTGACCGGCCGCAGGTGTCTCAGGGCACGCACGCCAGAAACAGGTAGGTCGCGAAAAGCACGAGGTGCACGGCACCCTGCATCATCGACGTGCGGCCGGTGCCGAGCGTCACGACGCTCACCAGGAGGGCCGTCGCGAGGAGGACGATCTCCTTCGGCTCGAGCCCGAGCACGAGCGGCAGCCCGGAGGCGGTGGCCGAGACGACGACGACCGGCACCGTGAGGCCGATCGTGGCGAGGGCCGAGCCGAGCGCGAGGTTCATGCTGCTCTGCAGCCGGTTGGCATGGGCCGCCCGGATGGCCGCCCATGTCTCGGGCAGGAGCACCACCATGGCGACCACGATCCCGACCACGCCGCGCGGCAGGTGAAACTCCTCCACCAATTCCTCGAGGGGATGGGAAAGCACCTTCGCGAGGCCCACCACCGCGACGAGGGCCACGACGAGCAGCACGAAGCTCGCCACCGCCTGCCGGCGCGACGGCGGCGGGGCGTGCTCGTGGGGCGGGGCATCCTCGTCGAGCGGCAGAAAAAAGTCGCGATGCCGGACTGTCTGCACGAACACGAAGATGCCCCACAGCGCCGCCGAGACGACCGAGGCGAACAGGGCCTGGCCGCGGCTGTAGGTGCCGACACCCGTCGTGATCGTGAAGTCGGGAAGCACGAGCGTGACGACGGCGAGCACGATGAGCGCCGCGAGGCCCCCGCCCGCACCCTCGACGCGAAACGTCTGCTCGCGGTGGGCGAGGCCGCCCACGAGCGTGCAGAGGCCGACCACGCCGGTGGTGATGATCATCACGGTGGCGTAGACGGCGTCGCGTGGCAACGTCTCCATGCCGGAGCCGCCGGCGATGAGCAGGGACAGCAGGAGGGCGGCCTCGATCACGGTCACGGCGAGGGCGAGCACGAGCGTCCCGAGCGGCTCGCCGACGCGGTGGGCGATCACCTCCGCATGGTGCACGGCGGCGAGCACGGCCGCGATCAGAGCCACCCCCGATCCAGCGAGCAGCCACGGCACCTCGCCGAGGGCGGCCGTGAGGGCGAGGACTGCCGCGGCGGCGAGCGGGGCGAGCGTCGTCCAGTGGTGCATGCGATGACCTGCGGACACAATGGGGGCACAGCGGGGCTTCGGGGCATGTGATATAGCCTCTGAGCCCGGCTTTCAGCGAATGGAGGCGAGTCTCGTGAGCATCCGCACGGGCCTGGTGACGAGCGAGGCCTATCTCGACCACCACACCGGTGAGGGACATCCGGAATCGCCCGACCGCGTGCGGGCGATCCTGGCGAAGCTCCGTGGCGAGGGCCTCCTGGATCGCACCGTGCCGATCCCGCCGCGGCCCGCGACGGAGGCCGAGCTCCTCCGCTGCCATTCGGCGGACTATCTGAGGATCGTGCGCGAAGACGTGGCCGACGGGCTCCACAAGCTCTCGACCGGTGACACCCCGCTCTCGGGGACGTCGCTCGACACGGCGCTTCTCGCGACCGGCGGCGTGCTGGCCGCGGTCGACGCCGTGATGGACGGTCGCGTGGCGAACGCCGCCGCGATCGTGAGGCCGCCCGGCCATCATGCGACGCCTTCCAAGGGGATGGGATTCTGCCTCTTCAACAACGTGGCGTGCGCCGCACGCCATGCGCAGGCCGTGCACGGTGTGAAGCGGGTGCTGATCGCCGACTGGGACGTGCACCACGGCAACGGCACCCAGGACATTTTTTATTCCGATGGCACGATCCTCTTTTTCGACACGCACCAGTCGCCGCTCTATCCAGGCACGGGCCGCCGCGACGAGAC
>RFPF01000258.1 GCA_009926295.1 Planctomycetia bacterium | reverse complement strand
CGCATGGGGCACCGCCGGTCGGATTCGAACCGGCTGGGGATACAGCCGCGCAAGAGGCCCGCATGGCAGCGGTCGGCCACGGCCTCGCGGCGGAGGAGACGTCGATGCCCGCCTCGGCGCCCTTCGTGCCGCGGAGCGACTATCGCCCACCCGCGCCGCCGGCCGCATTGCCCCCGGTGGTCGCCGACTTCACCCGTTCGGCCCCGCCGCTCGAACCGGTGTACCGCTCGACCGTCGACGTGCCACCGCCGCCCCTGCTCGACGTGGACACGCCGCCTCCCCTCGCGGCGGCGTGGTCGGCCGGCGGGGCTGCGACAGCGCAAACCCGCACCTCGCAGGCCCACCCCGACGCGGGGATGTCGACCTATACCGTGCGGGACGGCGACGACCTCACCGGAATCGCCGTCAGGCTCTACGGTCACGCCGGCGGGGCACAGGCCATCTGGTCGGTCAACCGCGACCGGCTCTCCAGCCCCGACGTGCTTCCGATCGGTCTCGAGCTGCGGATTCCGCCGGCGTGGAGCGTGCCCGCGATCCAGTCCGATGTCCCGGCCGGCCAGGTGATCGAGCCCGGCCGCCGTCCGATGCGGGTGCGGGTCGCCCCGGGAGAGACACTCGACATTCTCGCCCAGCGGTTCTACGGCGATCGTGGGATGGCAGCGCAGCTGTTCGAGGCGAATCGCGACCAACTGCGCAATCCGGCTCTCGTGGTCGCGGGGATGGAACTGCGGCTGCCCTGAGCCCTACCTCGAGGCGTCGTCGAGAGCAACCTTCAGGAAATCCCGGATCACGGTCGCGGCGGGGCCGGTATCGAGGAGCTTTTCAGACGACATGGGCGTGGAAAACTGAAGCAGGAGCAGGGATGCGTCCTTCGCTTTCTTGGCTGAGCCGTCGTCGCCTGCACGCTGGTCGTACCAATCCTTTGGCCGCTGCCGCTTGAGCTGCTCGAACAGGCGGATGGCATCGCGATCTGCGGTGCCGGCGAGCAGCATGATCGGCACCTCGTGCTTCACCACCTCGGTTGCGAGGGCTGGCTGGATGGTCGCGCCCTTGGCGGCCCAGGCGGGACTCACGAGCACGAGGGCGCCGACCTTCTGCCCCTGTGGGCCGCTGGCCAGCGGCGGCCACGCCCAGTCGGCCGCTGTCCACAGGGTCGCCAGCAGGCCCCCGGCTCCAAAGCCGACGACGGCGAGACGGTCGGGCGCAAAGACCCCCGGGCCGCCTCGCGCCGCGAGGAACGCATAGACGGTCTCCAGATCGCCACGCACGCCGGCCTGCTCCCGCAGCCTGCCCCCCGACCCGGCGGCGATCAGTTCCAGGTCGGACCGGCGCAGCGGCCCGCGGCCGGCCGCTCCCGGTGGCCTGCTCGCCCCGTGGCCGCGGAGGTCGGGCACGGCCACCGCGTAGCCTGCCTGCTGGAGCGCCGCCGCCAGCGGTTCCACCGTTTCGTGCGAGCCATCGAGGTCGTGCACGAGGATCACCGTCGCGATCGGCTTCGCCTCGTCGGGCGGCGCGTAGTACCACGTCGCCAGCTCGACACCGTCGCTCGTCTCGAGATCGAATCGCTTGGCGGCGTCGGCCGCGCCGGCTCCCGGACATGCGCATGCCAGGGCGGCGAGCACGGCGATCGCGGTGGCCCGGGACGGACGGAAAATAAGGCGATATTCCATCTGCGGGGACATCTCGGAGGGGTGTCTTGCCCGGGCCGTCCCGTGGACGGCCGACCCGGGCACTGGATAGGGTACAATGGGATTGCCGAAGACACCGATAGGTCGCCGCGACGCCGGCCCGGGGCGGGTGTCCCAACGATCAACGGCCGAGTCGCCCGTTCCACGAAACCCATGAATCTGCCCCAACGAGCGCAGCACTGGTGGCAGGACCTCCTCGGCGACGAGGACGGGCCGTTCGACGGCGACGCACCGGCCTGGGCGGTGAGCCTCGTCATCCACGTGGTCGTGCTCCTTGGCCTCGCCCTCGCGGGCCTCGGCGAGCCGCCCCGGACGGTGCGCAACGTCACCGTGATCGAGGCGCCGCTCGCGGCAGACGAGGAGGTGCAGCTCGTCCCGCAGGAGATCGCCGTGGCCGAAGATCCCCAGGACGCCCAGGGATCGGAGAGCGAGCAGAGCGACGCGGTGGCCCAGTCGCTGGCTCCGACGCTCTCGGAGATGTCGGTGGTGCCGGTCGAGGTCGAGCAGGATCTCACTTCCGACATCGTGCTCGAGCCGGTGGACGAGCTGCCCACGGCCCAGGCCATCGACGTAGCCGTGGTCGTGAAGGGTGCCGCCGGCGTGGGCACGACGGGCGCCGCCGGCGCTGTCGACCACCTCACGGCGGAGATCAGCGCCTCGCTGGCGCAGCGACCCACCGTGGTCTGCTGGGTGTTCGACCAGTCGGTGAGCCTGTCGGCCCAGCGCCGGCAGATCGCGGACCGGCTCGATCGCGTCTTCGAGGAACTCGGCGCCAACCGCTCGTCGGCTCGCCGACCCGGCCTCACGAACATGGTGGTGGCCTTCGGGCAGAACGTGACGCTCGTGACGAAGCAGCCGACCGACGAGGTC
Source organism: Planctomycetia bacterium (assembly GCA_009926295.1). Classification (GTDB taxonomy): domain Bacteria; phylum Planctomycetota; class Planctomycetia; order Pirellulales; family UBA1268; genus RGVT01. The sequence continues at coordinate 2,063 of RFPF01000258.1, read as the reverse complement.
GGAGAGGTCGTGAAGGCGATCGAGTCGATCCCGGTCGACGATTCCGGGGCCGAGATGACGTTCACCGCGATCCGCCGCACTGCGGAGGCGGCTCGGATCTTCCGCACGTCGTCTCCCAAGAAGAACGTGATGATCGTGGTGTTCACCGACGAGGTGGGCAACGACCAGGACAAGGCCGACGACACCACGAAGTACTGCGTGACCCTCGGCATCCCTGTCTACGTCGTGGGCGTTCCAGCGCCGTTCGGCATCGCCGAGGTGCGGATGAAGTACGTGGAATTCGACCCCAAGTACGCCCAGGACGAGCAGTGGGCGGTGATCGAGCAGGGGCCGGAGACGCTCTTTCCGGAGGTCGTCAGGGTGCGGTCGGGCCGCTACGCGGACGACGCGATCGACTCCGGATTCGGCCCTTTCAGCCTCTCGAAACTCTGTGCCGACACCGGCGGAATCTACTTCCGCGTGCACGCCAACAGCGGCGAACGTGGCCGGGTGACGAACGACAAGATCGCGCCGATGTCGTCGCAGCTCAGGTATTTCTTCGATCCCGACGTGATGCGGGCCTATCAGCCCGACTACGTGTCGCAGGCGAAGCTCAAGCAGGAGCTCGCCGACAACCGCGCGAAGCAGGTGCTCGTGGAGGCCGCCCGAAAGTCGGTCGTCGAGCCGATGGAGGCGCCGGAGATGACGTTTCCACGCAAGGACGAGGGAACGCTCAAGACACTCCTCGGTGATGCCCAGAAAACTGCCGCCCGCATCCAGCCGAGGATCGATGCGCTCTACGAACTGCTCAAGAGCGGTCAATCGGATCGCGAGCGAATCCAGGAGAAGCGCTGGCGTGCGGGCTACGATCTCGCCCTCGGACGAGTGCTCGCGGTGAAGGTGCGGACCGACGCCTACAATCTCATGCTCGCGCAGGCGTCGCTGGGGATGAATTTCAAGAACCCCAAGAGCGACACGTGGAAGCTCGTGCCCAGCGACGAGGTGAAGGTTGGTTCGGCCACGGAGAAACTCGCCAGGCAGGCCCTCGAACTGCTCACGCGTGTCGTCAACGACCATCCCGGCACGCCGTGGGCCATGCTCGCCGCCGAGGAGTTGCGGACGCCGCTGGGCTACGAATGGACGGAGACCTTCACCGATGCCAGCGGTTCCAAGGGCATGCAGGGGAACAATCCGAACCCGCCGACCGCCCGGGCCGACGACAAGAAGAAGATGCTCGGCCCGCCCAAGCCGAAGCGAGACCTGAAGCGGCTGTAGGCACGGCAGGTCTCGGCGTCGTGCCGAATCTGCCTGTGCCGACATCCGTCGGGGGGGCGGATGCCGATGTTTCGCGTGTGCCTAAAACGACAGATTCTCTTCCGCGAAACTCGTGCGGCTGTCGTAGGCGTGGAAGCTGCGCGCGATGCGGCCGGCGAGAATCTGGAGGAACAGGCCGCGGAACTGCGATTCCGACCGGTCGCTCGTGGGGATCGCGCCGTCACCGGGGTATTGGAAGCCGTCGATCCGCTTCTCGAACACGACCTTCCCCTGGGCGACGTCGAAGACCCGCACGTGGGCCGCCGCCCGGCCGCGGTAGAGCGTCGCGCCCTCGTGGAGCCGGAACTCCTCGAGGTCGATGCCCACCACCATGTCGGCATCGAGCGCCTTGCCGACGGTGGGGTAATCGACCCACGCGTGCTCGTCGATCCAGCGGGCCACCTCCTGCTGGTCGATCACTCGTGCCCGGCGGACATTCCGCTGCAAGAGCGCGCCGACACTGCCGGCGAGCTCCCGTGCCGAGCCGGCGTCGCTGAACTCCAGTTCGACGATCGATTTGCAGACCACCGCCACGTGCTTGCCCTTGAGCCCGTTGAATTCGGCCGGGGTGTCCTCGGGCATGAGCACGTAAGCCGCGGTGAGGAGCATGGAGCATCCAGGGCAGGCGACCAGCAGGGTCAGTCCGAGGATGCCGAGGGCCGCGACGCGGAGTTTTTCCATGGTCATGCACCGAATCCTTGTGCGAGGTGCCCGGCGGCGCGTCAGCCAGCGGCCGCCGTGGGGCGGGGAGGGTAGCGGCCGGCTCCGGG
>RFPF01000257.1 GCA_009926295.1 Planctomycetia bacterium | reverse complement strand
GGATCGTGGCATCCCGCTCCCCCGACGCCGGCGTGCGACGGCGGCTTGGAGCCGCGCTCACGGCGGAGATCGAATCACCGGCCGATGATTTCCGTGCCGGATTCGACGGGCTGCTCGCCGGCCTGCTCGTCGCCGAGGGGGAAGGGGGGCTCGACGATTTCGAGAGGCTCGGACTCCTGGCCACCACCGCCCGTCCGGTCGACCAGCGTCATCTCCTGGCCGCGTTGCGGTTCGCCTGGGAGAGCCTCGACGCGACGATCCCGCGGGTTCGCGTCGCCGAGACGACCGCGGCCCTGCTCGGCAGTCCGGCCGTGGCAGCCGAAGCGGTGGTCGATCTCGCTCGGTACGGCTCGTGGGAATCCGTCGACGAAGTGGCCCGCATGTGGGCTTCGCTCGGCCGAGACGACCCGCTCGTCCGTCGGGCCGTGGCGGGGTATCTCTCCGCCTGTCCGCTGCCCGCCGCCCGAGCCCATCTGGAGGCTCTGCGGGGGGCCGACGCTGAGCGGCTCGACGCCGCGCTCGAGGCGGCCGCCCGGCCGTTGGCCCGCTGATCCCGCCTTCAAGACGGCGGAGGCAGCAGCTCCGGCGGTTCGGCACTTCGGTCGGGCGAACCTCCGGGCTGGGCGGGAGCTGGCGTGGGCTCGTCGCGGGTGGCGGGATCGCGGGGCGGCAGCTGCATGGGCCGGGCGTCTGCGCCGATCGACTCGAAGTTCTGCGTGATCGCCCCGCGGCTGAACACGGCAGGCCGCGAGTGCCCGTAGTCGAGGTACAGGCTCGCGTCGCGCTGCCGGGCACGCCTGTGTGCGTCGAAGTAGGCCTTCCCGGGCCACGGGCCCTCTGCCAGGAACACGCCGTTGTACTCGAGCAACGATCCCTTCCGGAAATGGAGCTGGGAGATCGAGCGGTTGTAGTCGACGATCGCCCGGGCATACGAGCTCTCGGCCTCCGCCCGGCGCCGCTGGGCGTCGAGCAGCTGGTCGAGCGTCACGGTGCCGGCGTCGTAGGCCGCCTGCACGGCCTCCACCTGTCGCTCCGCCGCCACGCGGCGGTTGAAGTTGGTCTGGGAGAGCGCGAAGTTCGTGTCGACGTTCCGCACCGCCTCCACCAGCGCGTGCGACGCCTCGAGTTCCTCATCCTGGAGGCGGGCCCGCTCGCGGGCCAGCTGGAGCTGGAAGTTGCGCACCGTCGAAAGCTCTCGGCGGAAACCGAGCGGCATGAGGAACTGGGCCTGGGCCTGCCACTCCTGGAATTGTCCGCTCATCAGTGTGGAGTAGGCGTTCGTCGGCTGGAGCGACACGGCGTTCGGATTGAGCGCCGTCGGCGTCCGGAGCGGATATCCCGGGCCGCCGAACAGGTTCTCGCCGACCCCGAGGAAGCGGTAGCGGCCGCCCACGTCGAGCCTCGGCAGGAGGAGGTTCTTCGCCGCCGTGAGCTCCAGTTCCCGCTGCTTGATGATCCACTTCTGCCGCCGCAGTTCCGCCGAGCGCGAGAGGGCCTCGACGAGCGACTGCTGCCAGTCGAACGCGAGCCGGGCCGTCGTCGGCTCGTCCGACGGTCGGATCAGGCGACCGTCGCTGGCCGAGATGCCCATCATGTAGCGAAGCCGGTTTTCGCAGCGGTAGACGTCGGTGAGTGCCTGCTCCACCTCGCTGCGGAAGAAGAAGTACTGCTCGCGGGCTTGGGCTTCCTTGTCGGCCTCGCCCCCGCGCGACTGCTCCACGTACAGGGCGTGAACCTTGCGCCACGCCTCGAGCGCGCTGTCGCGGCCCGCCTTGCGGGCCTCGAGGTTGCGGTAGGAGAAATAGAGTTCCCAATACGACTGCTCGGTGTCGCTCACGAGGTTGCGGACGCCCACCTCGAAGTCGGCCAGCGAGATGTCGGCGTTGATGCGGGCGAGGAGCACGCCGCGGAAATTGGGCCTGCCGAGCAGGTTGTTGAACGTGTCAGGGCCGGCGATTCGGTTGTACGTCACGCCCGCCCCCTGGAGCAGCGGCTGGTTGAACGTGAAGTCGTAGCTCGTCGTCCAGATCGACGGTACGTCTCGGAACAGGTTGTTCGTGGCGTCGAGCTGCGTCGTGTTCGAGACGCCGAACTGACCGCCGGTGGCGGTGGTCTTCTGGATGCCCGTGGTCGTCACGCCCTGGTTCGTCCTGAGAACGGGCACGAAGATCAGCGTTTGAAAGAGCGGGTCCACGTTTTGCGGGCGGTTGCTGTTCTGCCACGTCGACGACATCGAGAGCTGGGCGTCGAACGCCGCCAGCGCGCTCTCCACGCCGCGGAACGGATCGGTCTCCGCGATCGCCGGGTCGTAGATGCTCGGCGTGAGAGCCGGCGATGTCAGCAGCGACACGGGCGGCTCACCGGTCTGCGGCCGCGGGCCGCCGAAGCTCGCGAACCGGCCGCCGAGGTTCCGCAGCACCTTTCCGTTCTCGAGCGCCGTACGGATCGCCTCTTCGAGCGAAAGTTCCCAGATCTGGTCGAACTTCGCATTGGAGAGCGTCAACGGCTCCTGTGTGCCGGCGGCCTCGTCGAGGGGCTGCTGCTGCGTGTCGGGATATTCGATCTTCTGGATCGCGCCGACGTAGTGCGAGAGGTCGCCGTCCTCGAAGAAGTAGAACGGCTGCCGCGGCGCACAACCGCTCGCAACGAGCGCGACGCTCGTCATCACAACCCAGATTTTTCGGGCGGATCGCAGCACGGGGGGCTTCCAGCGGGCAGGCACAAAAGCCGCCGCTGCGCCCAGGGGGATGCAGCCGCCGAACGGCGACATCTCCCGGCACGGGGCCCCCCGACTCCGTGCCCGCATCGCATGCACCCAGGCGCAGCGACAGCCTTGGAGATATCGTCCCTCCCAGACGGCAAACTTGGAGCAATCGCTACGGTCGAGCGAATCTTCCGGCAGGCTGGGGAACCTGGGGAGGCCACCGCGACGAGCGGGTTTCGATGGTCCTGCCGTCCCGCACCGTGATCCAGCGGGCCGATGCTCCCGGCACCGCGTCCACGAGGGCGACACCCGTCTCCGGACCGAGTACGGTCGCAGCCGTCGCGAGGGCGTCGGCGGTGGTGCAGTCGGCGGCGATCACGGTCGCCGCCGCGGGCCCCGCGACCCCCAAGCCCGTGCGGGGATCCACGACGTGGCTGTAGCGGACGCCACCGATCTCGACGGCCTGGAAGGCATCGCCCGACGTGGTGACCGCCGCGTCCACCAGCCCGATCGTGGTCCGCCCTCCCTCGGACGAATTCGGGCCCAAAGCCGCGATGTCGATCCTCCACGCGGCCGCGCCGGGAGGCGGCTTCGACACGGCGATGTCCCCGGAGGCGTCGATCATCGCGGAAACGATGCCGTGTGCCGCGAGGACCTCCATCGCGCGGTCGACGGCGTATCCCATTCCGATCCCGCCGAGATCGAGTCGCGTCGCAGGCCGCGGCAGCGACACCGCGCGAGCATCCGAGTGCAGCACGAGGGCCTCCGGCCCGACGGCCTGCCGGGCCGCAGCGAGTTTGTCGGGCCTCGGCGGCAATCCCGACCGCCTGGCCTGCCGCCAAAGCGAGGTCAGCGGACCGACCGTCGGGTCGAACGCACCTCCACTGCGGTCGCGCCAGGTGACGGCAACCGACATCACCCGCCAGAGGTCGTCGCCCACGGATTCAGGGACCGCGGTCGGCGCAGCCGCCGAGAGCCTGGAAAGCTCGCTCTCGGGATCGTAGTCGGAGAGGATAGCCTCCAGCCGTGCCACCTCGGCGAAGGCTGCGGCGATGGCCGCTTCGGCCATGGCGGGCGTTGCGGCATGAACCGTGATCGTCCACGGCCCCCCCATGAGCCGCCGCGTTTCGCGGAACCGCGTCCCGGCCGTCGGGCCCGCGGCGTCCGGCGGGGCGCAGCCGGCGGCGACGAGGGCCGCGGCCAATGCGGCTGCCAGACGTGCCCTGCTCGGATAGACTGTGATGAACATGTCGGTACAACCAGCCCTGCCCGCGGTGACCATCTCGTTCGATTGCACGCCGCTGCGCGGCGTGCCGCGGCACGACATCCCACTCGATGCCTCTCCCGTGTTTCGGGCCCGGATCGAGCGGATGCAACGGGCGGTCGCCCGCCACGGCACCCGCAATTCCTATTATCTCACGAACGCGGCCTGCACGTTCCGGTTCACGAACGAACCGGCTTCAGGCTGGGTGCAGTTCGCGGTCGAGGGCACCGTGCTCACGGACGAACTCGACCGCAAGACCGTCGGCAGCGACCTCGACGTCCGCCTCGAAAAAGAAACCTGTGACTGGCTCACCCAGCCGGCCGTGCAGTGGCTCGCCCTGTCGGCGAAGCACGCCGTCGAGGCCGAATTCGACCGCTACATCGCCGCCGGCGACCTCTCCCGAGCCCTCGAACGCCTCGCCCGCGAGCAGGCCGCCAGCGACGCCGCCGGCGGATTCGTGGGGATGAACTTATAGCGACGCTGCGTAGGACAGGCGTCTCGCCTGTCCTGGCTCAACGCGCCCAATCCGGCGTCGAAGCCGGCGGTACGCTGCTCCATCGCCGAGGGCGATCGCTAGTCCCGTCTCAACTGTGATGGTGCGCTCGGTGTAAGCCGCGTATCTGCCCGTCGGCTCTTCCGCATCGCACCGACCGTCTCCGCCGCCTCCC
>RFPF01000256.1 GCA_009926295.1 Planctomycetia bacterium | reverse complement strand
GTGCCGGACGAGTTCAGGTCGAAGCCCGCCCCCGACGCGTTCACCGTTCCCGTGATCAGGATCTGGCTGTTTCGGAACGACAACTGCCCGGTGAACGAACTCGGCGCGGTGATATTGCCGGCGACCGTGAGGAAGGTGTTTGAATTCGCCACATTCGAAATGACGTTCGCGCCACTACCGGTGCCGGTGATCGTGATCGGGCCGGAGAGCGTCGTCGTGCCGGACGTCGTGATGTTGTTGCGATTCCCGCCGGACTGCGACATCACGATCGGGTTCGTGAGCGTCATGCCGCTCGTGAGGTTGAGGATCGCATTCGGTGACGTCGTCTGAGCGGTCTGAAGAGTGATCGTGCCGGTGCCGAGCGCCGCGGCGGTCGCAACCGACAGCGAGCCGGTGCCGGAGATGAGCGTGCCGCCCGAATAGCCGTTGGAGCCGGAGAGCGTGAGCGAGCCGCCGCCCGCCTGCGTCACCGAACCCGACCCGTTGATCGCGCTGGAGAACGTCACGTTGTCGGAGCGGCTGAAGGCGAGGACGCCGTTGTTCGTGACGGCCCCGACCGGGAGCCAGCCCGTCGAGCCGCTGTTGCCGAGTTGCAGCGTGCCCTGGCTGATCGTCGTCGTGCCGACGTAGGTCTGCGAGCCGGTCAGCACGAACATGCCCGTGCCCGTCTTCGTGAGGCCGCCCGCCCCGGACAGGACACCGCCGTAGGTGCTCGACCGATTGCCTCCACCGACCGTGAGCCCGCCGGCGAGCGAGGCGAGATCGATGTTGCCCGAGCCCGTGAGACCGCCAAACGACGCCGCCGAAAGCGTGCCGAACGAAAGCGACGCGCTGCCCGCCGTGTCGAACGTGCTGTTTTGCAAGGCCAGGGCGTTGTCGAGCACGAGCGTGCCCGCCGAGATGCTCGTGGTGCCGGTGAACGTGTTCGCCCCGCCGAGCGTGAGCGAGCCGGCGCCCTGCTTCACGAAGTTCAGCGTCCCGGCCGAATTGGCCAGCGCGCCGTCGAATCGCGTCGAGTTCGCACCGCCGACTGTCAGCGTGGCGGTCGTATTGGAGCTGCTCGTGATCGTGCCGGCAGACGAGCCGCTGAGGTCGCCGATCGTTGCGCCAAAACCGCGGAGGTCGACAGTGCCGCCATTGACGGCGAGGCTGCCGCCGGAAGTACCGAGAGCCGTCGCACCGCCCAGATTGAGGACGCCATCGCTCACCGTGACGCCGCCGCTGAACGTGTTGGCCCCGGAGAGCGTCGCCGTGCCGCTCGACGACTTCGCGAGGGCGCCGTTTCCGGCGAGCACGGCACTCACCGTGCCTGCCTGGAGGGAGTACCCGCCTGCGGCCGTGATCGTGCCGGTCTGCACCGTGCCGCCCGAGATCGTGGCCGATCCGGCGAACGAGAGCGAGTTCGACCCGCCGTCGAGGATGCCGTTCGACACGCGGAGATTCTGGGCACCACCCGCGAGCGAGAGGATCCTGAGGGCCCCGACGCCCGTCACTTCGAGGTCGCCGATCGACGTCGCCGACGTGAGCGTCGACGGATTGGCGGCTGTGGCCGTCCCAGAGTAGCGGAAGATCGACGTCGTGCTGATCGTCCCCGAGCCGAGGTTATTGGCCGTGCCGCTGCCGGCGCGCGACTCGAGAATCACGTTCGAACCCACGTTCGTATAGGCGTTGGCACTGCCGGAGTTGTAGACGAAGTTGAAGCCGTTCGCGACGAAGCGGCCGGCTCCCGAACTGCTCGACAACTGCCAGTAGGCCTGTACGGCCGTGCCCGACTGTGTCGTGGAGTTCGGCTGCCACACGGCCGAGTTGCCGCTCAGATCGAGCGTGTAGCCGTTTGCGTCGATGCCTAGGTCGGCACGGCCACCGACCTCCGGAACGAGGCTGTAACCCGTGATCGTCGGCAGGCCGTCGCGACTGCCGTTCCCGGCGACGAGCGTGAGATTCGACCCGAGCTGGACCGTGGAGCCGACGCCCGGCGCCGAGCTGCCGTCGTTAATGTAAAGCGTGCCGATGTTGCCGCCGGTCGCCGACGACGTGATCGTGTAGGTACCGCTGGCTCGAGTGAAGACGCGGCCGAGCGGCACGCTCGTGCTCAGCGTGGTCGAGCCGCTGTAGAACACCACGCCCATATTCCGATCGAACGACGCGGGATTGAGGACGTTGGTGCCCGAAGCCTGAAAGCCGAGAGCCATATCTTGCGTTGCGTTTTGGGCAATGCTCATCGTGCCGCCCGTGACGTTGACCAAGCCGCCGAACGTGATCCGACGGTCGATGGCGTAGGTGTTGTCGATGAAGAACCGGCCGGACGACATCGTGAACGCGCCAATCGCCGATGAGATGCCGCTCGCGGAACTCGTCGACCCCGTGGCGAGCACCATCTTGTCCAACGTGAACGATCCGCCATTCACCGTGACCGGGCTCGATCCATTGAGAGTCGCGACCGCCGCCTTGTCGGGATTCGTGACCGTGCCCGACGAGGTGATTCCCAACACGCCGAACCGGAGATCGCCACCCGTATTGACCGTGATGCCCGCCCCAGCCGACAGCGTGAGCGTGTTGCCCGTACCGCTGGCGACCTGCGGCTGGAGCAAGAGCGTCGAGGTGCCCGATCCACCGCCGAGCGTGATCGGGTTGACCACGGAGAGCGTCGAGGCGCCAGTGCTCATGCCCATCACGGCAGCCGACGTCGAGTCGGACACGGTCAGGCCCGTCACGGTTTGCGAAATGCCGTTGAGCCCCACCGTTCCGCCAGTGAACGCGAGCGTCGTCGCCGTGGCGAGCCGGTTCGTGGCACCGGAGAGCGCGAGCGTGCCGCCGGAAATCGTCGTGGCGCCGGTGTAGGTGCTCGAACCCGTGAGGGTAAGCGTGCCGGCGCCGCTCTTCGTGAGCCCGCCGCCCGTGCTCGTGCCGGCGACAAGGGCCTGGCCGATCGTTACGTCGTAGCCGTTGGTGTTGATCCTCGCGCCGCCGCTCTGGACGTTCGCCGCAGTGAGTCCGGTCATGAACGTCGCATTCGAGGCCAAAGCCGTGAGCACGCCACCATTGAAGTTCACCGTGCTCGTGGTGTTCGTGCCGGTCGTGATCGCCCGGATCGTCTGCAGTTCGCCGCCGTTGAGATTCAGCGTGCCGGCAATCCCCGTATTCGTGTTGCCCGCCGATCCGGACGTGCCGAGAAAGAACGACCCGGCGCCGGTGATCGCCATGGTGCCGCCGGAGATCGTCAGCGAGCCATTGGCATTCGACGAGGCCCACTGGGCGTCACCGCCCACGTAGACCGCGTTGCCACCGGCGACCGTCAGGCTTCCTCCGGTCACGTTCATCACGCCCGTGGCCTTGTTACCGATCATCATGCGGGAATTCGCATTCGAGATGTCGATCGTGGTCGCTCCGCCCGTGACGTTCACGGTACCCACGGTCGCCGTGGTGTTCGCATCCCCAACGGCGAAATAGTTGCTGGAGGGAGGCGTGAACGTCACCGACCCCGAGTCAATCGACAGGGTCGCGTTCGTCGAATTCAGAGTCGCCACCTTGAGGGCAGCAAACGACGCGGAGTTGCCCGCCCCCGGAGCAATCGACGTCGTTCCACCATCGAGGGTCACCGCGCCGGCCGTGTAGGCACCAGTGCCAGAGAGCGTGAGCAAGCCGCTTCCAGACTTGGTGAACCCGCCGGCGTTTGAACTTGCGATCTGAGACGCGAACGTGACGCTCTGGCCGTTCGTGTCGATCCTGACGACTGATCCACTGCCCAGAATCCGGCTCGAATAATCGACGTTGTTGCCGGGCGCATACTGCAGCGTGCCGCCACCGAACGTGATCGAGCCGCTCGTGCCCAGCGCCCCGGCGTTGCTCACCGACACCACGCCGCCGTTGAGCTGCGTGCCGCCGGTGTAGTTGCTCGAGCCGGAGAGCGTGAGCGTGCCCGCCCCGGTCTTCGCAAACGCGATCGTGGCCGCACCGTTGTTGATGCCGCCCGCGTACGTCGTGTTGCCCGTCGAGGTGGCCGTGACCGTCAGGGCCCCGGCGACGCTCGACGTGATCGACCCGGCCGCCGACGTGCCGCTCAGCGACGTGAGCGTGAGGGCGTTGCCGGCGAGATCGAGCGCACCGCCGTTGACCACGACGGTCGGCGTGGTGGTGGTGAGGGCGTAGAGGTTGCCGAGGGCGAGCGTGCCGCCGTTGACGGTCGTGGTGCCGAGATACGCATTCGACGCCGAGAGCGTGAGCGTGCCCACGCCGGTCTTCGTGAGGCCGCCGGTGTTGCTCGCGGCTAGCGACGAGGCGAACGTGACGTTTTGCCCGTTCGTGTCGATCCCGATAGCCGACGTGCTGCTGAGGATCTTCGACGAGAGATCGGTCGTGTTGCTCGCCGTGAATTGCAGCGTGGCGTTGGCCGCCGCGCCGCCGCCGAAGCGGATCGTACCCGACGTACCCAGCGCGTTGGCGCTGCCGAGCGAGAGGACGCCGCCGTTTGCGTAGACCGTGCCGTTGATCGTGTTGGAACCTGAGAGCGTCCAGGTGCCTGAACCGCCCTTGTAGAAGCTGAGAATCGTGGTGCCTGTCGCCGTGATGTTGCCGCTGTAGACGCCGTTGCCAGACCCGGTGAGCACGAACGTGCCAGCCGAGCCGCTCGTGGTCACGCTGCCAGACATGGTCAGCGTCTGCCCT
>RFPF01000255.1 GCA_009926295.1 Planctomycetia bacterium | reverse complement strand
GCCTGGCGTCGCGTGGGCAACTGCGGCCTGGCACGTGGGGAGGTTGTGTTAGGCATGGCTTTTCCGGCGAAATGGCGGCCGTTCGTACGTTTGGCCATGGATGGATATCCTCGGTGACCTGTGAAATATCATAGATTCACTTGCTCAGACGCACACCCGCCTCACGCCAACCGCCATCACAAAGTGCAACCCGCTATGCAGCCGCATCTCCTGCCGCTGCTTTTTGTTTTGCTCCTCCCGAGCATTGCGTGCGCTCGGGGCACGGTTGCGAAGCCCGAGGTCGCCAATGCCGCGAAGGCCTCCCGTCGGGCCTGGATGGACGCCTCGGCCGAGCAACAGGCGGCCTGGCAGGCCGAGCGCGATGCGATCACGAACATCGATCTCGCCAGCGACACGGCCCGGCAGGTCGTGATCGCCCACGGTTCGCCCGACCCGGAGGCGTATCACGCTCATCCCACGACGGCGCTGCTCGCCGACGACAAAACGATGTTCTGCGTCTGGAACATCGGCCACGGCGGGCATGCTGGGCCGATGGCCAGGAGCGACGACGGCGGCCTCACGTGGACGCGGATCGACGAAGTGCTCCCGCCCAACTATGTCAACTTCCACAACTGCCCGAGCATCTACCGGCTCACGGATCCAGAGGGGAAGGAGCGGCTTTGGGTGTTCGCAGCCAGCACCGCGCGGCCCGACCAGGTGATCAACAAGATTCCCGGCCGCCTCGAGGGCTATATGCCGCGGATCGTCAGCGAAGACGACGGCAAGAAGTGGCGCGAGGAGCCGCCGCTCGGGCCGCTTCCCGCTGGGGCCACCACGAAGGAGTGGCTTGAGAATCCCTTCCGCTGCATCATGACGTTTTCGAGCATCGTAAGACTCAAGGACGGGTCATACCTCGGCATGTTTCACCGCGGCAGCGGCGTCGGCGAGGAGGGCACGCTCCAGGTGCTGCAGACAATCACCCGCGACGGCGGCTTTACATGGTCGGAGCCCGTGATCGCCTGCGACGGCTCGCAGCTCGACGGCAAGCACCCCTGCGAGCCGTACGTGTTTCGCTCGCCCGACGGCGACGAACTCTGCTGCCTCATGCGAGAGAACCGCCGCAGCGGCACGAGCCTCGTGATGTTCAGCCGCGACGAGGGAAAGACCTGGAGCAGGGCGGTGGATGCCCCCTGGGGCCTGACGGGTGACCGGCATCACGGGATCTACCTTCCCGACGGACGGCTCGTGATCGTGTTTCGCAACGCCTCGCCCAACTCGCGCGACAAGGCGGGCTTCATCGCCTGGGTGGGCACCTACGACGACATCAAGCAAGGGCGGCCGGGGCAGTATCGCGTGAGCCTGCTCAAGACGCTCAAAGACGGCTTCTATCCCGGCATCCATCTCCTCCCGGACGGCACGATCGTGGTTACGACCTACGCGAATTACCGCGAGGAGGACGTCGGCTGCTCGATCGTGAGCGTCCGATTCACGATCGCCGAGATCGACGCACTGGCGGCGAAGTGACCGATCGACGGACAGAGCCGCGCGGCAACTTCAACAGAGGTCCTCCAAGCTGCAATGGTCGCGAGTTCCCCGGCCATGACGAACCGCCGGAGCACGTGCGCTCCTTCCACGTCGAGAACGTGCGGGGCTGGGGCGCGGTTGCTCACGTGCCCACTGGGAGTCGCGTGCCGCTCGTGCGGTAGAACGTCACCCATGCGTCTGCCCCATCGCCTCGGTTTCGCGTTATTCGTGTTGTCGCTGATCGCACGCACGGCCGGAGCAGATGCGCTCGACGCCGGTTTCGCCGCGCCACCGTCGACCGCTCGTCCACTCGTGTGGTGGCATTGGATCAACGGCAATGTCACCAAGCACGGCATCGAGGCCGACCTCGCCGACATGAAGCGCGTCGGGATCGCGGGCGTCCAGATGTTCGACGCGAGTATCTACTTGCCACCCGGTCCTGTCCGCTACGGCACCGATCAATGGCACGAGCACGTGCAGCATGCGATCGCTACGGCGGACAAACTCGGCCTCGAATTTCACCTCATGAACACCCCTGGCTGGTCCGCCAGCGGCGGTCCGTGGGTCACGCCCGAGCGCTCGATGAAGAAGCTCGTGTGGAGCGAGACCCCGGCAGCCGGCGGCGGCGCGATCACGCTCGCCGTGGTGCCTCCGAAGATCGAGCCGCTGAAGTTCCGCACGCCGCCCGCGACAAAGATGGAGAATTTCTTTCGCGACGTGGTGGTGCTCGCGGTGCCCGCCGACTCCACCCGCCGCACCCCCGACTGGAAACTCAAGACCAAGCTCGAGGAGAAGACACTCACCGCCGCGCCGCTCGACACCGATCCCACCGGCTGCATTCCCCGCACGCAGGTGCTCGACCTCACGGCACATTTCGATCCCACCACCGGCACGTTGCGCGCCACGCTCCCCGCCGGCTCCTGGACGATCCTGCGTTTTGGTTTCACGTCCACCAGCTCGACCAACCATCCTGCCGTTCCCGAGGGTCACGGCCTCGAAATCGACAAGATGGATGCCGACGCCGTCTCGTTCTACTTTGATCAGGCGCTCGGCCGCATCCTGCGCGAGGCCGGCCCGCGCGTGGGCCGCACGCTCAAGGGACTGCTTTTCGACAGCTTTGAGGCCGGCCCGCAAAACTGGAGCGACACGTTTCCCGCGCAGTTCCGTGCGCTGAAGGGCTACGATTTCGTGCCGCTCCTTCCCGTGCTCACGGGCCGCGTGGTGGAAAGCCCGTCGTTCACCGAAGCGGCGCTGCGCGATTTCCGCGACGCGGTCGCGGGACTCATCGCAAAAAACTACTTCGGCACGATGCAGCGCCGCGCTCGCGAACACGGGATGGTCCTCTACGCCGAGGCGCAGGGAGGGCCGCTCAATCCCGTTTCCTGCGGCGAGTATCTCGACGTGCCGATGAACGAATTCTGGATGCCCGACACCGCGCCGCGTTTTCCGCGCATCAAGCTCACCGCGTCCATCGCGAATGTCCTCGGCCGCCCGCTCGTCGGCGCCGAGGCATTCACCGCCAAGCCCGAAGACGGCCGCTGGCTCGCGACTCCCGCCACGCTCAAGGATCCGGGCGACTACGCGTGGACGGCCGGCATCAACCGCTTCATCCTCCACCACTACGTGCACCAACCCACCGACGACGGCCCCGGCTTCGGCCTCGGCCGCTACGGGACGCATTTCGGCCGCCTCAACACCTGGTGGCCGCTCGCCGGCGCGTGGATCGACTACGTGGCGCGCGGGCAATTTCTCCTGCAACAAGGCCACACCGTTGCCGATATCGCGTTCCTCCACACTGAGGACCACGGCTACGCCTTCCCCGCGGGCATGATCGAGACGCCGGCGGGCTACGATTTCGACATCGTCTACCCGCACCACCTCGCCGCGATGACGTGGCGCGACGGCGCGCTTACGCTTCCGACCGGCCCCGCCTACCGCGTGTTGATGCTTCCGGAAAACTGGGCTGCCGATCTCGCCACGCTGCGCCGACTCCGCGATTTCGCCCGCGCGGGCGCTTCGATTTACGGCGCCGCGCCCGTGGCTCCAGCGGGCGTGCGCGACTACGAGGCGCACGGCGAATTCGCCGCGCTCGTGCGCGAACTGTGGGACGCGCCTCGCCCGCTCGTCCGCCGCCCACCGCTACCCGCCGCACTCAAGGAGATCGGGCTCGCAGCCGACGTGGTGCTGCCGGCCGCGCCAGCAGGAGGCGAACTCCGCTTCATCCATCGCCGCACGCCCGACGCCGAAATCTACTTCGTCTTCAACCACTCCGAGCGCGACGTCGCCGGCGATTTCACCTTCCGCACCGGCAGCCGCCAGCCCGAGCTTTGGAACGCGATCACGGGCGCGCACCTCGACGCGCCGGCGTTTCGCACTGCCGCCACCAGCACGATCGTCCCGCTCCGACTCGAGCCGCACGGCTCGATCTTCGTCGTGTTCCGCCGCGCCGCGGCCGGGCCGAGCACCGACGCGCCGAAGCCCACCCTCGCCGCGACCCTGGCGATCGCCGGCCCGTGGCGCATCGCGTTTCATGACGGCCGCGGCGCACCGCCCGAGGCAGGCTTCGCAACCCTGGCTTCGTGGACAGAAAACGAGAATCCCGGCATCAAGTTCTACTCCGGCACCGCCACCTATCGCACAAGCTTCACAACTCAATTCCGCGCCGGCGCCGCCGCCACGCTCGACCTCGGCACCGTCGCCGATCTCGCCCAAGTGAGGCTCAACGGCGCGCTCGTGGGCACGCTCTGGCAGCCGCCATTCCGCGTCGACGTCACGCGCCATCTCCGCACCGGCGAAAACACGCTCGAAATCCGCGTGGCCAACCGCTGGATCAACCGCGTGATTGGCGACGAGTCCCTGCCTACCGATCTCACCTACCAACCCGAGGGCACGAACAAGTTCACGGACGGCAAACTCAACCAGCTGCCCGCCTGGCTTTACGACCGCACGCGCCTTGCCGAACGGAAGCGCTACAGCTTCACCACGTGGAAGCACTATGAGGCCAAATCCCCGCTCGTCCCTTCCGGTCTGCTGGGCCCGGTGAAGATCGAGTGGAGCGCGCGCACCCCTCCCGTGACCCTTCCCAGTTTTTGTACCAGTGCTCATGACAGAGTTGGGGGCATGGACGCTGCCCCCAACTTGGTACCAGCCGAGTTGTTAGCCATGCAGGGCCGGTAG
>RFPF01000254.1 GCA_009926295.1 Planctomycetia bacterium | reverse complement strand
GGATAGACCTTCTCGAAGGCCTCCTCTGCGACCAGCACATAGCCCTGCAGGATGCCCGGTGCGAGCAGGCCCACGATCTCATAGTCGACGGCGATGCCGTCGTCGTCAGGCACTGCGAACCGCGAGCCCACGCCGCCCACCTTGAGCGCCCACTGCGCCGTGGCCTGGTCGAGTATCGCGGGAATCGGGCCATTGCCGGGCGGCCGGTGGAGGAGTGTCCACGGGTTGTCGTCTCCCGCCGAAAGCGGCTGGTGCGCTACGAACGAGAACGCGCCGCGGGCAATGAACGCCGGACCCACGCCGAGCACGGCCGGCCGCGTGGCCGCATAGAGATTCGTGCAACTCGCGTCGCTTCCGCCGCTCGAGCGCACGAACGCGATCTCGGCCCCGGTGAGTTCGGCCGCCGAGTCGGCGCTCA
The DNA here is from genome assembly GCA_009926295.1 of Planctomycetia bacterium. Taxonomy (GTDB): domain Bacteria; phylum Planctomycetota; class Planctomycetia; order Pirellulales; family UBA1268; genus RGVT01. The sequence goes on along the minus strand of RFPF01000254.1, from coordinate 4,346 downwards.
CGGGCGTGCCGAACGAAGCGATCGTCATCCAGCCTCCGGTGGGCGACCGCACGTCGGCGGGAGAGGGCGGGGGCCCAAGTTCAAAGGCCGAGAGCGCCACGACGAGAAACTCTGCGATTGCCACGATCGCGATCACGGCGAGCGCCCGCGCTGGATTTGAGGCCACGGATCGGCGCGCGAGCCTGGACAGGGACGCGACGACCCCAGCCCCCGGCGCGACGAGCCATCGATGCGCGACCGTCACGAGCGCGACAAGCGCCGCGCCGCCGGCGAGGAAGAACGATGCCACGGCCCGCTCGGGCGCCGCACCGAGTCCCGACACTCCGAGGGCAATCGCCAGCGCCGCCGCGCCCACTACGAGCCACCGACGGCCCTGCCCGTGGCCACGGGCCGGCGCATCCGCTCCCTGGCGCACGAGCGCGAGCGGTCGCACGCGGGCGGTGCGCCAGGCCAGCCAGACGAGCGCGCCAAGCGAGATCGCGACGCTCGCGACCAGCGCCACCGGAATCGGCCGGGCAGCGCCCTCCGCGGTGCCGAGCGCCGGCACGTCGCCTCCGGCAACGGCCGACGTCCACGCCCGGCCAAGCGCGTCGAGCATCACCTCGGCCCACGCCGGGCCGACGGCCGCGCCGACAACAGAGCCGCCGACGGCCGCCACTCCCCCGATGAGCGCGAGCAGCATGGCGAGCCTCCGCGGCGGCCATCCCGTGGCAGCGAGGATCCCGATCTCGCGCCGCCGCGCCGTGACGAGCAGGCGGAACAGCAGCCATTCGAGCAGCAGCCCCGCGACGACGATGAACGACGAGAGTGCGAGAAACAGCGATCCGAACGGCGTTGAGCCCCGCGCCGCCGCCCGGGCCTCGGCCGCGAGCGGCACGACCCGCAGCCCCGCCGCCTCGGGCCGGATCGCGGCGGCGAGCCGGCGCCCGATCGCCGCAGGATCATCCACCTGCTCGCGCGGCACGTGCCAGGCTGTCGTACGGCCAAACCGGCTGCCGGCGATCCGCCGCGCCGTGGCGAGCGACACGAACGCCTTCGGCGTCGTGCCGTGATCCTTCCAGTAGCGGTCGTCCTCATCGTGGGGCGGGGTCGTGCGGACCCGCGCCGCGTCGAAGGGAAACGGCGGATCCCAGTCGGCGATCGAGTCTTCATCGCTCACCCCCTCCACCTCGGGCACAAGCGTGCGGTCGATCGCGGCCCCGCGCATCTCCGCGATGCCCGTCACGCGGAGCCGCGTTCGGCTCTCCTCGACGCGGCCGTGCACCGTCTCCGGCAGGAAGAAGGCGATCTCGAGCATGTCGCCCACCGCCACGGGGCTCCCCTGCGCCGCGAGATCGTCGGCCAACCAGCGGTCGATCACGATCTCGTCCGGCCCGGGTGTCGCAAGCGAGTTCCCGTCCGCATCGACGAGGTCGCCGACGGCCAGCGACGTGCTCTCGATGCCGAGGATCGTGGAGTAGGGCACGGCGGCAACGGGCGGGCCGCCCGGCGTGGTGCGCGTGCTCGCGATCGTGGTGGCGAGAAACACGAGCGACGGCCGGCCGCCGAGCGGAGCGAGCACGGCTTCCGCCGCCCGATCGACTTCCGGCGGAAGAATGAGCCGCCGGGTCGTGAGCCGCACGGCGTGCGGCTCGGAGGCTGCCTCGGCGAGCGTGAGGCCGTAGTCGTCGAGCGAGGGATCGAGCCGGTTCCGCAAAGCCGCGGCAGTGTCGACCGAGGCGGAGGCATCGGCGCTGCCTCGGACCGCGAAGATCACATTCGCCACGTCACCGCGATCGAGCAGTCGCTGCACGAGGGAGAGGGGCGCAGCGACGAGTGGCCGCGTGACCTGCGTCGGCTCGAGGGCAAACCGACCGAGCCCGGCCTGCGGCAGCACCACGCCGGCCGTCACGCGGCGGCCGGATGACTGCACGTCGCGCCGACCAAGCGGGCTGTCGGCGGGGGCCGCGGAGCGTGCCGCGATCCGCAGCACGAGCGGCTTACCGCCTCGATGCCGAGCGCCGCCGCAAGGGGCGCGTTCACCGCCACCTGATCATTCGCAAGGTCGGGCGCCTCTCCGGCAAAGCCGAGCGCGGCGGCCTCGTCGCACCCGAGCACCACGGCCCTCCTGCTCCGGGCGGCGGTTTTTCCATCAGCCGGCGTCTCCACCACGGCCTCGACGACGAGCGCGGGCACGAGCGGCATGTCCGCGTCAGCGGCCAACTCCCGCGCGAGGTCGCGTCGGAAAAAATCCTCGCCGACCACCGCGGCCTCGATGCCACCGAGCCGCTCGAGGGCCAGCCGCAGGAGCCCCCGCTCCACTGCCGCGCCCACGCCGAGCGCACCCGAGATCGTGGCCGCCACCACGCCGCAGGCTGCCGCGAGCGCGGCGAGCTGCCGCCACCACTGCCGCGCGAGCCGGAGCGCGAGCCCGATGAGAGACACCACCGGCTGCCCGGACTTGGCCGGTGCCGATCCCGGGGCCACGGTCATGGCACGACCCGACTCGGTTCGAGGTGGCCCGAGTCGAGCCGGCGGACCGTGCCGATCCGGCGGGCCACGGCGTCGGAGTGCGTGGCCACGACGAGCATCCCCGCCGTCTCGCCCGCGAGCTCGACGAGCAGTTCCGTCACCGCCTCGGCCGTCGCCGCGTCGAGCTGGCCCGTCGGCTCGTCGGCGAGCACGAGCCGGGGCTCGAGCAGAAGCGCACGGGCCACGGCCACCCGCTGCCGCTCGCCGCCGGAGAGTTCTGCGGGCAGGGAACGCACCCGGCTCCCGAGGCCGACGCGTTCGAGCAGCATCCGCGCGCGCTCGACGACGGCGGCGGCCACGCTCCCCGAGGCGAGCGCCGGCAGCACGACGTTGTCGAGTGCAGTGCAGCCGCCGAGCAGGTGATGCTCCTGAAACACGAACCCGATCGCACGGTTGCGAAACGCCGGCCGCTCGCCGGTCGGAAGGGCGAACGGGTCGACGCCGTCGAGCCGCACGCTGCCGGCCGTGGGCTCATCGAGCGTGCCGAGGATCGAGAGGAGCGTACTCTTGCCGGAACCGCTCGGCCCCATCACCGTCATCCGGCCGCCGGGCTCGAGCTGGAACGACACCCCGTCGAGCACGCGGAGCGGGCCCGCGGGCGTGGGATACGATTTCGAGAGGCGGTCGACCTCGAGCATGCGTCGGTCCCTGGCGGCAACGGGCGGGTGCGGAGCGGGCCGGTCAGCCCGCACGGAACTCAGCGAGCTTCGCCGCGATCTCCTCGGGAATCGGCACGGGCTCGGGCTTGCGGCCGGCACGCATCACGCACCGCACAGCGACGATTCGCCCGGTGGCGACGGGCACACCGGCGTGCTCGAAGCGGAACGCGAACGTGACGCTCGAGCGACCGAGGTCGGCGACGCCCACGCGCACGTCGACCTCGTCGCCGAATCGCACCGCCGACGTGTAGTCGCACGCCGCCGACACACGCGGCCAACTCTCGGTGCCGCCGTCGGGGAGCGGATCGAACACGTGCAGGCCGGCGGCCCGCAGGAGCTCGTGCTCCGCCGACTCCATCCAGAAGAAGAAGGCCGAAAAGTGGGCGATGCCCGCGGCGTCCGTGTCGCGAAACTCGACTCGACGCCGGGTCGTCAGGGCTGGCATTCGAGACGCGGCTTCACTCGCCGACGTAGGGCAGGAGGGCCATGTACCGCGCCCTCTTGATGGCGCTCGTCACGGCGTGCTGGCTCGCGGCGGTGCAGCCGCTCTTGCGGCGGCCGAGAATCTTCCCCTGCCGGTTGATGAGCTTGCCGAGGAGTTCGAGATCCTTGTAGTCGACGTACAAAGGCCGCGGGCGGGCACCGTCGATGAAGATCGGGTCCTTCCGCTTCACCTTCGTGCGCGGCTTGGCCTTTTTCTTGGCGAACTTGGCGAACTTCGGATTGGCAGGGGGCATGGTTTCGGCTGTCGGGGTGCTGGTGGATGGTTCGAGGAGATTGCAGGAGTCCCGCGGGCATGGATCGCAGGGGCCGGGAGATCGAACAGCCCGGCCCCTGCGACGTCATGTCGAAAAGACGATCCGTGGTTGGCCGGATCGGCTAGTAACGGTCGCCGCCGCGGTAGCCGCCGCCACCGCCGCCGCCGTAGCCGCCACGACCACCACCACCACCGCCGCCGCCGTAGCCGCCGGAGCGTCCGCCGCCACCGCCCGGTCGGGGCGTGCGCTCACGGGCTTCGTTGACCGTCAGGGGCCGGCCGTTGACCTCGTGCCCGTTGAGGGCGTTGATCGCGGCCTGCAAGCCTTCGTCGGTCTCCATCTCGACGAAACCGAAGCCGCGCGAACGGCCCGTCTCGCGATCGGAGATCACCTCGGCGCTCCGCACGGCGCCGTGCGG
>RFPF01000253.1 GCA_009926295.1 Planctomycetia bacterium | reverse complement strand
GACCGTCTCCGCCGAAAGTTCATGGCGCCTACGAATACGGGAGGCTTCGGGCTCCCCGTGTCCCGGGAGCCGGCGTGAGATGACCAGCGCAGGCAGGATACCGGAGCGCAGTCAGCTCCGAGTGAACGAAGCCCATGGATGGGCGCAGTGAACGTCCGGCGACGGGATCGGGGAGCCCGAAGCCGGTGCCCGCACGTCACAGCAGGCTGTCGAGTTCGTCCACGAGGCGACCGAAGTGCTGGAGGGCCGTGGCGACGGGCGCGGGCTGTTCGAGATCGACGCCCGCGTCGCGCAAGAGGTCGAGGGGCCACTTCGACGAGCCCCCCTTCAGAAACGCGAAGTACGCCTCGAGTTCCTTGGCCCCGCCGGTGGCCACCTTCTCCGCCAGCGCGATCGCCGCCGACAGGCCCGTGGCGTACTTGTACACGTAGAACGCGTTGTAGAAGTGGGGAATCCGCAGGCACTCGAGCTCGAGCTGGGGGTCGATCACGAACGCCGGGCCGAAATAAGCGTCGAGAAGCCCGCGATAGATCTTCCGCAGCCGCTCGAGCGTGAGCGGCTCGCCCGCCTCCGCAGAGGCGTGCGCCGCGCGCTCGAACTCCGCGAACATCGTCTGCCGCACGATCGTGGCCCGGATCGAGTCGATCTCGCGGGAGAGGATCGCCGCTCGCTCCTTGGGTGTTTTCGCCCGCTCGAGCATGAGCCGCGTCAGCAGCTGCTCGTTGAAGGTGCTCGCCACCTCCGCCACGAAGATCGTATAGCCGGAATACTGGTATGGCTGAGCCTCGCAGGACGACAGGGTGTGCATCGAGTGGCCGGCCTCGTGGGCCAGCGTGAACACGTGATCGACGACGTCGTCCTGGAAGTTCATGAGGATGTAGGGGTCCGAGCCGTAGGTGCCGGAACTGAACGCCCCCGACCGCTTGCCGACGTTGGGATAGCGGTCGCACCATCGCCCCCGCAGCCCGGCCTCGAGCCTCCGGCAGTAGTCGGGGCCGAGCGGCGCAAGCGCCTCGATCACGACCGTCACGGCCTCCTCCCAGGTGTGCCTCTTCTCGAGTTCGGGCACGAGGGGCACGTAGCAGTCGTAGTGGTGGATCTCGTCGAGCCCGAGGATCCGCCGCCTCACGTCGTGGTAGCGGTGGACGACCGGAAGGTTCGCCCGCACGGCCGCGATCAGCTGGTCGTACACCGCGAGCGGGACGTTGTCGCCGAACAGCGCCGCCTCGACCGCGGTCGCGTGCTTCCGGGCACGGGCCTCGAAGACGTCGCGCTCCATCGATCCGGAGAGCGTGGCGGCGAGCGTATTCGCGTGCGCCTCGTACTGCGCGTAGAACTGGTGAAACGCCGTCCGTCGCACGGCGGGCGACTGGTCGTAGAGCAGCGCGATGAAGGTCGCGTTCGAGAGTTCCCGCCTCCGCCCCTTGCCGTCGATCACGTCACCGAACTTCATGTCGGCGTCGGTGAGCTGCCGAAAGACGCGGGACGCCGTGCCGGCGAACGTGCCCTGCATCGCGAGCAGCTTCTCCTCCGACTCGGAGAGCACGTGCGGCCGCGTGCGCACGACGCGCTCGAGCGCGAGCCTGTGATCGGCGAGCACTGGCAGCCCGATCCACGCGTCGAGCGTGGCGGGCGAGATCGCGAGAATCTCCGGCCGGATGAAGCTGGCCTGTTCCCCGGCGCGCGTGGCCACATGCTGGAAGCGGCCCACCATCCGTTGCGGCTCGGGAGCCGCCTGGTCCTCGCTCGCCCGCAGGCTGGCGTAGGTGCCGAGCCTGTCGCCCGCCCGATCGACGGCCACCTCGTGATCGAGACACGCCGCGAGCCGCTCGGGAGACTCGGCCAGCGTGCCGGCAAACGCCCCGAAGCCGGGCAGCATCTTCTCCCACTCGGCGAGCGCCGCCTCCCACTCGGCGTCGGAGGAGAACAGGCTCGCAAGGTCCCACGTGTCGCCCACGGGCACATCCCGGCGCGCCGGCAACTTCTTCTCGATCACGGCTTCGGTCATGCAACGCCCTCCTGAACTGTTTCAACTCGGGACTGGCTCAACCCGGCGAGGTGTTGCCCCGTACCATCTCGCCGGACGTTCACTGCGCCCTCCGGGCTGCGTTCACTCCGACCGACTGGCGCTGCGCCATCCATGGCTTCGCTGGTCGGCCAAGCCGGCTCAATGGTACGGGGCATCCCCTCGCCTACCCGTTTCCAGTTGAGGAGGCTCGTCGGGGCTGCCCATGCCCTCTCGCCGGGCTATGGGAGCGAGCGCAGCCAGGATGGCGAAGCGAAGCGGACATGCAGAGAGCCGAGGCCGCGGAGGGCCGAGGCGAACGTCCGGCGAGGGGGTCTGGGCAGTCACGAGCCGGCGCGAGCCATGCAAGGCGCATCACAGCCTCCACACGGCGCTGCCCCAGGCGAGGCCGCCGCCGAAGCCGCAGATCACCACCGTGCTGCCCGGGCCGACGCGACCGGTTCGCCGCGCCTCGTCGAGCGCCAGCGGTATCGAGCCGCTCGACGTGTTGCCGTAGCGGTCGAGGTTCACCATGAACTTCCCCACGTCGATGCCGAGGGCCTCGCGGGCTCCCTCGATGATCCGCGCGTTTGCCTGATGGAGCACGAACAGGTCGACGGCTTCGAGCGGCACGCCCGACCGCTCGACCACCTGGCGGATGTTCTCCTCGGCGAGCCGGATCGCCCACTTGAACACGGCCCGGCCGTCCATCTGCATGAACTGCTCGCGTCGCTCCGCGCCCTCGACGGTGATCGGCTGCCTCGAGCCGCTCATCCGGCACTGCAGGAGGCCGGCACCGCGGCCGTCGGAGCCGAGCGAGAAGGAGAGGAGGCCGGACTCGCGGCCCGAGGCGTCGGGCTCGACTGGCTGGAGCAGCACGGCCCCCGCGCCGTCGCCGAAGAGCGGCCAGGTCTTGATGTCGTTGGGGTCGACCACCCGCGAGTTCGTGTCGGCACCGACAACGAGGGCGAGGCGACTCGACCCGGCAACCATGAACTGGGCGGCCGTCACGAGGGCGTAGGCGAAGCCGGCGCAGGCGGCGGTCACGTCCATCGCCGCCGCGTCGAGGCCGAGCTTTTCCTGGACGATGCAGGCTGTGGACGGGATGCACATGTCGGGAGTGAACGTGCCGAGCACGACGAGATCGACATCGGCCGGGGCCACGCCCGCCTGCGCGATGGCCGCCCGCCCCGCCTCGGCGGCCAGGTCGCTCGTGGCCATCTCGGGCGGAGCGTGTCGACGGGCGTGGATCCCCGATCGCTCGACGATCCACTGCGGGTCGCAGCCGAGCCGGGCCAGGTCGGCATTCGTGACGACCCCCGGCGGAACGAAACTCCCGGTCCCCGCCAACCGGAACCCCACGGCCCGACCGAACCGGGACAGCCTGGGGGACGTGAGGATTTCGGACATCGGGGACCGCCGGGGAGGGTCTGGGCTCGCCTTGCATCGTACCGGCACGCCGGTCGTGGCGAGAAGGTGAAGGATGCCCCGGTGGCGAAGGTGGCGGCCACGGGCGCCGCGGTCACTTCGGAGGCACCGGTTCCTTCGGCTCCTCGGCCTTCTTCTGGATGACGCCGTCGCGGGTCAGGTGAATCTTCGCGTACTCCTTGTCCGAGACCACGTAATACCAGTCCGCGAACCGGTTGTTGAGTTCGCGCACCCGCTTCTGGGCCGCCTTCACCTTGTCGTCGTAGTCGTCCTGCCTCCGGCGGTTCTCGCGCTCGATCCGTCGCTTCTCCTCGAGAGCCGCCTGCGCCTTGGCCTCGGCCTCCTCGGCCGCCTTGAGTTTTTCGGCGGCCTCGCCCTCCGGCTTGGCGTCGTCCGCCTTGACGCCGTCCTTCTTGGCGACGTCGGCCTTCGGCTCCTCGATGTCGGGCACCGGATCGAGCTTTGGCTTCTCGAGGAGCGACTCGTTGAAACGGGCCATGACGAGCAGGTAGCGACCGGCCGTCTCCTCGCCGGCGTCTCCCTCGCCGTCCTTCGCCGCGTCACCCGCCACGGAGGTGCTCGCCCCGAAGCGGAGCACGTACTCGACGCCGTCCCGCATGCCAACGATCGTCTCGCCGTCCGTCGACAGGATTTCGCCGGACTTGAGCGGCAGGAAGCCGCGCTGCTGCATCGATGTGACCGCCTCGGCGTCTCCCGTGAACGCTTCCTCGGCCTTGAGCTCGGCACTCAATCCGGCCGGCTTCCGGACCACTTCGACGATCTTGAGGTCGCCGAGGGCGTTGCGCAGGTCGTTGAGCTTCGCCCCGGCAAGTTCCTGGCCGTCGGCGAGCTTCTCCTCCCGCGGGGTCGTGCCGCCCCCGAAGGCCTCCAGCCTGATGAGCGACCACTTCGCATCCTTGTCGTCGTAGGTGAGCTCGATCCTCGCCTTGCGGTTCTGCTCGACACGTATCCGGCCGCCCGACTCGACCGCGCCGAGCGCGTAGTCGTCGAGCACCAGCCGCCGCACGTCCCACGGCGAGAGCTTGAGCAGGTCCTTCTCGATCCAGTCGTCGAACCGGGTGGTGAACTTCGACGTGTCGATCTCGATCCGATAGACCGGATCCTGCCCCGCCTTGCGGGCGAACCGCAGCGTCTTGCCTCCGGCGGCGGCTCCGGCGACGGGCTTCTTGTCCTCCCTGCCGATCACGAGCCGGGCGAGCTTCGTGCCTGCCGCGTCGCGAACCTCGACGAGCTCGCCGACGCCGGTCATGCCGGGCTTGATCTTCTCCGGGTCGGGCTCGATCACGCCGAACGTCTCGTGGTCGGCCGGCGACGAGCTCACCACGTCGAGCG
>RFPF01000252.1 GCA_009926295.1 Planctomycetia bacterium | reverse complement strand
GACCGGCCGCGGCCGGTCGAGCACGCCCATCGCGAGCGACCGCGGACTGCCGTCATCGCGAAACTGGTCGAGGTCGCTCTGGGCACCGAATTGACGGTCCCGCGCCGCCCGCACCCGCAGGAACATCGCGGCGCCATTGTCCTCGCGGCCCTCGCGCCGCGCGGCCATCGCGTCCTGCGCCAGTTCCCCGGCTGCGTCCGCCCGTTCCTGCACCTCCTGCCGCAGCTTCGCGAGGTCGGCGGCCGAGAGCGGGGCCACGGCCGCGGCCAGCCCGGCCTCCGGCGGCAGTTCGATCAGCGTCGACGCGTTGATATTCTGCAGCTGCGGCTGGGTGCCGAAGAGTGTCTCGCTGCTCATGAAGATGCCCGCCAGCGCGTAGTAGTCCCGCTGCGTGACGGGATCGAACTTGTGATCGTGGCAGCGGGCGCAGGCGAGCGTGAGCCCGAGCATCGCCTGGGAGACGACGTCGATCTGCTCGTCGACCACGTCCATCTCGAATTGCCGCCGGTCGCGCTCGTTGAGCCCCTTGGGGCCGAGCGCGAGAAACCCCGTGGCGATGACCTTCTGCGCCTGATCGGCCGCCCCCGAGTGCTTGAGCAGATCGCCGGCGATCTGTTCCTTGAGAAACTGGTCGTAGGGCTTGTCGTCGTTGAAGGCCGCGATGACCCAGTCGCGGTAGCGCCAGGCGTGGGGATAGGGAAGGTTCGTCTCCTTGCCGCTGGAATCGGCGTAGCGGGCCACGTCGAGCCAGTGCCGCGCCCAGCGCTCGCCGAACCTCGGCGAGGCGAGCAGCCGATCGACCACTCGCTCCACGGCTCCCGGCGCGGCGTCGGCCGCGAAGCCGCGGACCTCGTCCGGAGTGGGGGGCAGCCCGGTGAGATCGAACGACAACCGCCGGAGGAGCGCCTCGCGGCCGGCATCGGCGACGGGCTTCACACCGGCCTCCTCCATCGCGGCGAGGAGGAAGCGGTCGACGTCGCTCCGGGGCCAGTCGGCGTCGCGCACCGCGGGCACACCCGGGGCGGCCGGCTTCTGGAACGCCCAGTGCCGGCGGCCTTCGGCGAGTTCCCGCCGCCAGGCATCCGCCGGCTCCGTGGCCGGTCCGGCGGCCATGCCACGAGCCGCCATGAGCCCGAGCAGCACGACGAGTCCCGGGAAAATACGGGCGAAAACCATGGCCAACCTTCGAGACAACCCTGTCCCCGTGTAAACGGCCGGCAGGGGAAAAGGTTGCCACGAAACGCGGCAGGGACGCCAGGGAAAGTGCCGCTGACCGAGGCCCCGCCGTTGCTACACTAGGAGGTTTCCGACTCGACAGGCAGCAGGACCGCCATCGCAGTGCCCACCCCCGCCAAGCCCAAGCCGAGCAGCGCCCAGGCAAAGGCCATCCAGAAGGCCGACACGCTCATCGAGGCTCTCGGCTGGATCCGCAAGTTTCGCGACACGACCACCGTGATCAAACTCGGCGGCAGCGTCGTCGAGCACCCTGATTCACTGCGGCACCTCCTGCTCGACATCGTCTTCATGTCCACGCTCGGCATGCGGGTGGTGGTCGTGCACGGCGGCGGCAAGGCCATCAGCCGGGCGATGGACCGGGCGGGCATCACGCCGCGTTTCGTGCAGGGCCGCCGCTACACCGACCAGGCCACGCTCGACATCGTCGAGCAGGTGCTCGCCACGGAGCTCAACCACGACCTCGTGGCCAAATTGGAGGAGTACGGCGGCCGGGCGATGTCGCTCAACTTCCTCTCGACGAACGTCCTGTTCGGCGAGCGGCTGGCGCTCGACGGCCCCGGCGGCGAGCCGGTCGATCTCGGCTTCGTCGGCGACGTGACGCGCGTCGATCGGCTCACGATCGAGAACCTGACGTATGCCGGCCAGGTGCCCGTGATCCCCTCGATGGCGATCACGGCCGACGGCCAGAAACTGAACGTCAACGCCGACACGGCGGCCACGGCCGTGGCTGCGGCGATCGGTGCCGAGAAGCTCGTGATCCTCTCCGACATTCCCGGCGTGTTGCTCGACGTCGGCGATCCCGAGAGCCTCGTCCACTCCCTCTCCGCGTCCGAGGCCCGCCGGCTGATCGCCGAGGGCACGATCTCGGCCGGCATGATCCCGAAGATCGAGGGCTGCCTCGACACGCTCGAGAGGGGCGTGAAAAAGATCCACGTCATCGACGGACGACTGCGACACTCGCTGCTCCTCGAGATCTACACCACGAGCGGCGTCGGCACGGAGCTCATCCGGGACGACGCCCTCGCCGCCGCCGCCCTCGAGTCGGCCACCGCGACTCGCTAGCCATCCCAGGAGACCTGCCATGGCCACGATCGACGCCCCCCATTCCATCGGCCCCACGACGCGGACCGTGATCGACACGTTCGATCGCTACGTCGTGCCGAACTACAAGCGGTTCCAGGTGTGCCTGGTCCGCGGCGAGGGCTCGCGGGTGTGGGACGCGGAAGGGGCCGAATATCTCGATCTCTTTCCGGGCTGGGGCTGCAACCTCCTCGGCCACTGCCCGGAGCCGGTCGTGCGGGCCGTGCAGGAACAGGTCGCGCGGCTCGTCCACGTGCCGAACACGTGGTACACGGAGCCGCAGGGCGAGTGGGCGAAGCTCCTCTCGGAACGTTCGTTCGGAGGGCAGGCGTTCTTCTGCAACTCCGGGACGGAGGCCAACGAGGCGGCAATCAAGCTCGTGCGGCTCCGCACCGACGGCAAGCGGTACAAGATCGTCACCTTCAAGGGCGGCTTCCACGGCCGCACGATGGGCAGCGTCTCGGCGACGGCCCAACCGAAATACCACGAGGGGCTCGGGCCGATGGTGGCCGGCTTCCAGTACGCGCCGCACGGCGATCTCGGGGCGGTGGAAAAGATCGTCGACGAGCAGACCGGTGGCATCCTCGTCGAGCCGATCCTCGGCGAGGGGGGCGTGGTGCCGGCGCCACCGGGCTTCCTCGAGGGCCTGCGGCGGATCGCCGACGAGCGCGACCTGCTGCTCGTGTTCGACGAGGTGCAGTGCGGCTGCGGCCGCACCGGCAGGTGGTTCGGCTACCAGCACTTCGGCGTCACGCCCGACGTGATCACGCTCGCCAAGAGCCTCTGCGCGGGCATCGCCGGCGGCGCCATGCTCACGACGGTGGATCTCGCAAAGCACCTCCGGCCCGGCATGCACGCCGCCACGTTCGGCGGCAATCCGGTGTCGGCGGCCGCGGGCGTCGCTGCGATCCGGATGATCGAAAACGAGGGCCTGCTCGGACACGTCGATCGGGTCGCAGCGCAGTTCCGGGAGCGGCTCACCGCCCTCAAGGATCGCTGCGACGCCGTGGTGGACGTGCGCGTGATGGGGATGATGATCGGCGTCGAGCTCTCGATCGACGGGGCCGCCGTCGTGCAGGCGTGCCTCGACCGCAACCTCCTCGTCAACTGCACGCAGGGACGCGTGATCCGGCTCCTGCCGGCGATGAACATCTCCTCGGCCGACGTGCAGGAGGGCTGCGACAAGCTGTCCGACGCCGTCCTCGAGGTCGCCTCCCGCGCCTGACGAAGGCGTCCGTTCCCGGCCGTCCCATGCGACACATCCTCGTTCCCGAAGACCTCACCGCCCACGAGATCGAGGCGATCTTCGCGATCGCCCACGACCTCGAGTCAAAGTACGACGCTGGGCTCCGCGACGCCCTGCTCCCCGGGCGCGTGCTCGCGCTCGTCTTCGAAAAGCCGAGCCTGCGCACGCGGGTCTCGTTCGAGGCGGCGATGGCCCACCTCGGCGGCTCGAGCGTGTTCCTCGGGGAGGACGCCGGGTTCTCGTCGTCGCGGGAGAGCGTGGCCGACTTCGGCCGCGTGCTCAGCCAGTATGCCGACGCGATCGTCTGCCGCTCGAAATCCCACGATACGATCCTGGCCCTCGCGGCCGCGGCGACCGTGCCGGTGATCAACGGGCTCTCCGACTACACCCATCCCTGCCAGGCGCTCGCCGACGTCTACACGCTCAGGGAGCAGGTGGGCCGACTCGGCGGCCTGACGTTCACGTTCGTCGGTGACGGCAACAACGTGGCCCGATCACTGGCTGTGGTGTGCGGCCTGCTGGGCATGCGTTTCGTGCTCGCGGCGCCGCAGCGGTATCAGTTCGACGACAGCTTTCGCACCCACATCCGCGTGCTGCTGCCGAAGGCCGAGATTGTCGAGACGACCGACCCAGTGGCCGCGGTGAAGGACGCGGCCGTCGTCTACACCGACGTGTGGGCGAGCATGGGCCAGGAGAGGGAGCGGGCCGAGCGGCTCGACGCGTTCAAGCCCTACCAGGTGAATTCCGCCCTGATGAAGCACTGCCCGCAGGCCTTCTTCATGCACTGCCTCCCGGCCCGCCGCGGCGAGGAGGTGACCGACGACGTGATCGACGGACCGCAGAGCCTCGTCGTGGACGAGGCCGCCAACCGGATGCACACCGGATGCACGTCCAAAAGGGCCTGCTCGCCTGGTTGCTGGCGAAGTAGGACGAGCGTCTTGCCTGTCGTCATACCTCTACGCGCCCAATCCGGCTCGAGGTCGCCCCTACCATCTCGCCGGACGCTCGCTGCGCGCATCCTGGGCTTCACTCGCTCGGATTTGCCTGCGCTGAGCCATCCATGGCTTCGCTGGTCAAATAGGCCGTCTCAATGGTAGGGGACAACCCCGATCCTCCCCTGAACGGAAGCCCGAAGCGCGAGCGAGGGAATGTCTTATTTTCAATCGGGGAGGCTTGGCGCTGCCCATCCCCTCGAGCGGGCTGTGGGAGCGAGCGCAGCCATGGATGGCGAAAGCGAAGCGGACACGCAGAGAGCCGA
>RFPF01000251.1 GCA_009926295.1 Planctomycetia bacterium | reverse complement strand
TGGTCGAGAGCCCGGATGGCATCGAGGTGATCGACCAGCATGCCCTCCACGAGCGTGTGCTGTACGAGCGGCTCCGGGAGGCGGTCGCCGCGGGATCGCTCGAGGTGCAGCCGTTGCTCATCCCCGAACCCGTGGAGCTCTCTCCCGCCGAGCTGGAGCTCGTCGGTGAGCACTCCGGTGCGCTTGCGAGCGCGGGGATGCGCGTCGAGCCGTTCGGAGGGGCGACGGTGATCGTCACATCGAAGCCCGCCCTCGCGGGGAGGGTGGCGGCGGCGACGCTCGTGCGGGAGGTGCTTGGCCGGCTCGCCGCGGCCGCCCCGGAGGCTGGTATGCTCGTCGACGAGATCCTGCACGGGCTCGCGTGCAAGGCCGCGATCAAGGCCGGCGATCCGCTCTCGCAGGCGGAGGTCGACGCCCTGGTGCGCGACCGCCTGCGCGTGCGGGATTCCCATCATTGCCCCCACGGGCGCCCGACGTCCCTCACGCTGTCGCGTCAGGAACTCGACAGGCAATTTCGCCGCACCTGACCGCCCTGTTCACCCCGGAGAACCAGATGATCTGCGTGAGCATCGGCCGCGGGCGGCATCGGCACGTCATCGCCGAGCACCGCCACCTCGCCGAGAACGGCATTCGCCTCGTCGAGCTGCGGCTCGATTACATCCAGGGGAAGGTGCAGGTGAAGCGGCTGCTCCAGGACCGCCCCTGCCCCGTGGTAGCGACCTGCCGCCGGGCGGCGGATGGCGGCCGCTGGGAGGGCTCGGAAGAGGAACGGCTCCTGATCCTCCGCACCGCGATCGTCGAGGGGGCCGACTACGTCGATCTCGAGGACGACGTCGCCGCCCGGGTTCCGCGGTATGGCGCCACCAAGCGGATCGTGAGCCACCACGACTTCGAGAAGACGCCCGCCAACCTTTCGTCGCTCCACAAGCGGCTTGCCGGCCTCGATGCCGACGTTGTGAAGATCGCGGCGATGGCGAATCACCCGACCGACAGCCTGCGGATGCTGGACATGGTGCGGACGAGCGGCATTCCCACGGTGGGAGTCTGCATGGGCGACATCGGCATGCCGACCCGCATTCTCGCCGGTGCGGCCGGATCGCCCTTCACGTTTGCCACGTTCCACGACGACCGCGTGCTCGCCCCCGGCCAGATCGGGTGGCGGCAGATGCGCGACGTCTACCGTTACGAGTCGATCACGCCGCGGACGCGTGTCTACGGCGTGGTGGCCGACCCAGTGGCCCACAGCCTCAGCCCGGTCGTCCACAACGCGGCCCTCGCCGCGGAGGGCATCGACGCGGTCTACCTGCCATTCCGCGTTCCGGCGGAGCAGATCGGCGACTTCATCACCGAGTCCGATCGATGGCCGCTCGCCGGATTGAGCGTGACGATCCCGCACAAGGAGGCGGTGCTGCCATTCGCGACGGAGCAGGACGAACTCGTCAAGGCGATCGGCGCGGCCAACACACTCGCGTTCGGGCCCGCGGGCGTGTCCGCCTTCAACACCGACGCGGCGGCCGCGGTCGACAGCCTCGCGGCCGCGATCGTCGAGCAGGACGTCGAGGCGGAGGGCCTCGGCCTCAAGACGACGCTCGTCCTCGGCGCTGGAGGCGCCGCCCGCGCCGTGGCGTTCGCCCTGCGTCGTCGGGGCGTCGATGTGACGGTCGCTGCCCGGACCCTCGATCGGGCGAAGAAGATCGCCGCCGACGTGGGCTGCAAGGCGGTGGACTGGGCGGCTCGATATCGCCTTCCCTACGACTGTCTGGTGAACGCCACGCCGGTGGGCATGCATCCCCACGTGGACGAGACGCCTTTCGACAAAGAGCATCTGCGGCCCTACATGGTCGTGTTCGACACCGTGTACAACCCGGAGAACACGCTCCTGGTCAAGGAGGCCCGTACGATCGGTTGCCGTATCGTCACGGGCGTCGACATGTTCGTGCGACAGGCCGCGATCCAGTTTCGCCTCTGGCACGACCGCGAGCCGCCCCACGGAGTGATGCGCGAGGCGCTCAAGCGAGCGACGGCCTCCGCGAAGGTGCCCGGCTGAGGTTCGGGCGAGGAAGCCACATGACGACGGCGACGCTCATCGGGTATCGCGGCACCGGCAAGTCGACGGTGGCGCGGCTCCTTGCCGAGCGGTTGGGAACCGCCTGGGTCGATGCCGACGAGTTGCTGGAACAGCGGCTCGGCCGCACGATCGCATCCATGGTGCGAGAGAAGGGGGAGGCGTCTTTTCGGGAAGCGGAGTCCGTCATGCTCGCTGAATTGCTCACGACCTGTCGTGGCGTGCTGGCGACGGGCGGAGGTGTCGTGCTGCGCGACGCGAACCGCCGCCTTCTCCACGAACGTGGCCGCCCGATGATCTGGCTGACGGCACCCGTGGATGTGATCCGCAGTCGCCTCTCAGCCGATCCTGCCACGGCGGACCGCAGGCCCGCGCTCGCGGGGCGAGATGCACTCGACGAGGTCGAAACGAGCCTGCGAGAACGGGAGCCCCTCTACCGCTCGTGTGCCGACTGGTCGATCGACACTTCCGAACTGGCGCCCGAGGCGGTGGCCCACCGCATCGCCGACTGGCTCGAGAGCCGGCTCCGGGTCGCCGCCCGAGGAGGGGCTTCGTGATGCACACCGTCGCGACGGCGTGGGGCGTGGCGGCGTTCATGGCCGTCGGCCTGCTGTTCGGCCTGGGCCTGTGCCGCGCGGTCGGAGGCTGGTTCCGGGCCACCGACGACTCGCCGGTGCCGCCTCGCACCGCCGCCGCGATCGCGATCGCCTCGGCGGGCCTTACGGCCCTGCTCTGGTGGTGGGAGGTGCGGGCGGGAGGACAGTTGCCGCGTGCTGCGGGCGTCGGGCCGGCCCCGGCGGACGCCGGCGAACTGGCGTGGCGCTTCGCCGCGCACGGGTGCCTGTTCTGGTTTCTCGCAGCGGCGACCTGGATCGACTTCAGGCAGCGTGTCATCCCCGACTGGATCACCGTGTCCGGTGCGATCCTCGGCCTCGTCGGCGCGTGGGCACGGCCGGGCATCCTGCTGCCGGTGGTTATCGAGATGCCGCGGTCGTTCGCCGCCCCGTCGCTCGAGCCCGACGTGCTTGCCTGGTTCGGCGGCCTCCACTCGGGAAGTGGCGGACCTTTCGCCGCCGCGCCCCACGCCGCCGGCCTCGGGCTGGGAGGCCTGATCTTCACGGTGTGGTGGCTGGTGTGCACGGAGCCTCCGGCCGAAGCCGTTCCGGCGCGCGTCGCATCCCCTCGGAACGGCCTGTTGCTCGCAGGCCTCGTCGGCATTCTTGCCGCCTGGTGGCACGG
Source organism: Planctomycetia bacterium (assembly GCA_009926295.1). Classification (GTDB taxonomy): domain Bacteria; phylum Planctomycetota; class Planctomycetia; order Pirellulales; family UBA1268; genus RGVT01. The sequence continues at coordinate 1,527 of RFPF01000251.1, read as the reverse complement.
TGGCGAACGGTTCGCGGCGCTGCAGACCGCGCTCGTGGGCCTCGGCGTGTCGGGCGGGCTCGTGTGGGCGACCAGGGCCGGGGCGTCGCGGGCCCTCGGCAGGGAGGCGATGGGGCTCGGTGACGTGACGCTCATGGCGATGGCCGGCGCTTGGCTCGGATGGCAGGCCTGCGTGCTCGCCTTTTTTCTCGCCGCCTTCATCGGGCTGATCCACGGCGTCGTGCAACTCAGCCGACATCGGGAGAACGAGCTGCCCTTCGGGCCGAGCCTCTGCCTCGCGGTGGTGCTCGTGGTCGTCGCCTGGAGGCCGCTGTGGCGGATGGTCGCCGTGCACTTCGAGCGTCCTGGCGAACTGGCCGTCGTCGTGGCGACGGTCGTGGGGCTGACAGCGGTCACGCTGTTCGTGTGGAGGCATGTCCGTCCGGTGGCCTGATTTACGGGCCCGGCGAAGACCTTGCCCCGGACCTTGCGGGTTTCCTACGCTCCCGCTCCTCCCCGCTGGATCGGAGCCTTGCGCATGACGAACGAAGCGTGTCCGACACTCGGCTGCATCGTCATCCTGGCGGCCTGCTCGGGTGCCGTCGGGTGTACGCACAACCCTGTCCGGCCCGCGTCCACCGCCGCTCCGACACCGCCGCTGGTTACGATTCCCACTGCCGCCTCGGCCCCGCCCACGACGCCGAACTACGCCGATGCGGATCCGCGCCGTCTCGAGGCCGGGCTGGCCCGCAGCCGGCAGGAGGCGCAGCTCATGCAGGACGAGATCGCGGCGCTGCGGGAGCAGCTCGCCAGCACCTCCACCCAGCTCGCGAATGTCCGGGCATCCGGGGTCGCGGCCGGGCCGGGCTCCGCCGCTCCGCCTCCGTCGCCGGGAACCATGACTCCCGTGGCGATGCAGTCGGCCATGACGATGCTTTCGCTGCCGGGAGTCGACAAGCGGCTCGACGGCGGCGTCGTGCGGATCGAGCTTCCCGCAGACACCCTGTTCGAGCCTGGAGGCGCGAACCTGCTGCCCGGCGGTTCGGCTCTGCTCACGCAGGTTTCCGACGAGGTCGAACGCGTCTACCCGGGGCATTTTCTCGGAATCGAGGGGCACACCGACACCGAACCACTGCTGAACGCGTCATGGGGGTCGCCGCACCAGCTGACCGTCGCCCGGGCGTCGGCCGTGTTCGATTTCCTGACGAGCCGCACGTCGCTCAGGCAGGGGCAGTTGTTTCTCGTCGCCCACGGCCCGAACCACCCCGTGGTGTCGAACGCCACGTCCGCCGGCCGGGCGCGCAATCGCCGCGTCGAACTGGTGGTGTATCCCGAACGCTCCGGTGCCGAGGGCGCGGCCGCCGCCCATCCGGCTTCAGCGGCTGCGGGTGGCGGATGACGGCTTGACGGCTACACTCGCGGCATGGTGACGATCGTCGACTACGGCAGCGGCAACCTGCGCAGCGTCCAGAAGGCCTTTGAGCGGCTCGGCGCCGCCGCGCGAATCACAGACGACCCCGACGTCGTCGGCGCCGCGGAGCGGCTCGT